>MVRB01000079.1 GCA_002067635.1 Methanomassiliicoccales archaeon PtaU1.Bin030
CTCATCCGGCCTCAGGTCATCGAAGCGGGGGTCGTGGCAGGCATGATGGGCCGCCTGCACGATGGCGCTGGCCAGAGAGTAGATGGGCTCCGGGAAGCCGATGCATCCCCTCAGGGAGAGATCGGGATATGTGCTCAGGGTGACGAAGGCCCCTCGCTTCTCCCGGAAGCTCGCAGGGGCGTCCACGCGGTGGTCGTCCTTTCCATCGACCTCGGCCTCCACCGCCCGCCTTGCGATCCTGACCGCCAGCTCTCCCTCGAAATCGTTCACGCTTATCACCCATACCAATGACGGTATCAACCGATAGAAGGATTTATCGCTCCCTTGGGGTTTCATCAGGAAAACCGAAGGTCCCCTAGACCAACTATTTCTACAGCCGCATGGATATATTTATCCATGAAAGAGGAGCGGGCACGCGACATCTACGTGGAGGAGATCATGACCAGGGTCCCCATTACCGGCTGCCCGGACCTGTCCGCGAAGGAGCTCGGCTCCCTCATGCGCTCGTGGAAGGTGGGCTCCATCATCATCACCGTGGATGGACGGCCAGTGGGCATCGTGACCGAGAAGGACCTGGTGGAGAAGGTCGTGGCGGAGGACAAGCTGCCGGGTGTGGTCACGGCCCAGGAGGTCATGTCCTCACCTGTGGTCACCGTTTCCCCCCATGACAGCGTGGCGGATGCGGGCAGGAAGATGGCCCGCCTTCATCTAAGGCGCCTACCAGTGGTGGAGAACGGTGAGCTGATGGGCATAATCACGGAGAACGACATCACCCGATTGTCGCCCACCCTTATAGAGATAACAAGGGAGTGGGAGAACATCAACGCCCCCCTGATGGACAGGAGAGGGCTGGGGGCCTTCATCGGCTATTGCGAGAGGTGCGAGGCCTATTCCTATGACCTGCGCCGGGAGGGTGGAGCGTCTGGCAAGGCGTCCATGCTGTGCCCGGACTGCCGCCATATGCTCATCCAGGAACGGCCGGAGTGATCACTCCAGCTCGATCTTCCTCAGGCCGGTCTCCTCTTCCTGAGGCTTCCTCTCCATCTCCTTGATCACATTGAGCTGAGCGTCCAGGAGGCACTTCCATATCATGAGGGTCTCCCGCTTGGCGGCGATGAGGTGCTGCTTTACGTCATCAGGGATCTTGTCACGGGGGATCATGTAGTCCAGGGCCAGGAGCATCTCCGAGCCCGCCCGGACCAGGTGCTCCCTGGCAGGCTTGGGCAATATCGCCTCGGTGATCCTTTCTGCCTCTTCCTTCAACCGATGGCCTCGGCCGGTCTCCTCCTCGGCCGCTCCTTCATCAACGCTTCCCTCTTCTTCCATCGTCATCACCTTGGAACATGATCAGCAATCTTCCGTCCTTGAACTCCGCCCTCTTCGGCTCCTGCCTGGCGAAGGTGGTCGGGAGAGATATGGAGCGACGGTAGTGCCCCACCTCCACCAATAGGTTATCACCAGCCTTGTAGAGGTTCACGCTCTCCCTAATGGTAAATGGCAGGTTCAGGGATATAATGTCCATGCCATCGTTGGTGTAGATCTCCATGGGCTTCTCCCGCGAGAAATGGGTGGTGGGGTCGATGTCACCGAAGACCATATCCCCGAGCTTCTCCAGCGACCTGATGCCCACAAGCTCGGACGGGAGTTGGTAGGCCTTGAGGATGGTGAGGGGGTCGAAGGACTCGTTGATGATCTTCAGGTAGCGTTCCTGCTCCTCCAGCTTCTCCTTGAAGAAACCGCCGGCATCCTGAGGGATGACGCGGTTGACTATGAGCGCCTCCACCGTGAGATTGTAGAGGCACATGTAGGTGAAGGCCCGCTTGGTCTCGTTTATGACCATCTTCTCGGGGTTGACCACCAGGCGTATCGAGGTGACCTCCGGGTCCTGAAGTATCTTCTGGACGGCCCTCATCCGATCGCCCATGGAGGCGATGTCGCCGAGAAGCTCCTCGGAGGGCAGGGGGGTGCTCATCACCTTGCCAACGGTCATGCGGGCGATCCTCATCATGTTCCTGAACACGCCGTACAGTTTCTCGGTGTACCATTCGGAGATCTCCGGGAAGCTGAGAAGGCGTAGCGTCTCGCCCGTAGGCGCAGTGTCCATGACCACGACATCGTAGGCGTCGCGCTTGTAGAAGTCCTCGACGTAGAACAGGGCGGACATCAGCTCCATCCCGGGAAGGACGGCCATCTCCTTGGATGATATCCCATCCATGCCCTGAGACATGAGGAAGCTGGAGACGTATCTCTGTATCTCCTTCCAACGTGTCTCCAGCTCATATAGCATGTCGATCTCGATGGCATCGAGGTTCTTTTCTACGGTAGTGATTTGCCCTGAGAGAGGCAACTCCAGGGAATCGGACACGGAGTGCGCTGCATCGGTTGACATGAGGACCGTCCGGTAGCCCATCCTCGCGGCCTTCAACGCAGTGGCGGCGGCTACGGAGGTCTTGCCCACCCCGCCCTTCCCTGTGTATATCAAAAGTCTCAACGGTTCACCGAAACCTGCCTACCGTCATCAATGTACTTGAAGGATACGGCAATGGCCAGTGGATAGTAAAGAGGGGTAAGGGGGCTCGAACCCCTTGATGAAAGTTAGTGCCGGGGATGGGCTTTGAACCCATGACCTACGGATCTCTCGGACCCTGGCCCAGGGTCAGGACCTTATGAGTCCGTCGCTCCACCAGGCTGAGCCACCCCGGCATTGTTCAGTTTCAGTTCTCTTCTTCGCTCTCTTCGGAGACCTCTTCTTCCTCGGCCTCCTCATCCTCCGAGGGCTCCTCTGCCTCGACGGGGGCCTCCGCGGTGGCGGCCTCGGCCTGGGCTGCTGCCTCAGCGGCGGCCTCCTGGCCGAACCTCTCTTGGATGCTGGGTTCGTCTGCGGCGACGGTGCCGACCTCCAGTACCTCGCTCTTACGAACCTCTATCCTCTTGATGGGGATGATGACCTTGGCAGCGTTGGAGAGCTCCTTGGACATGTCCCCGGTGATGATGGACTTTACCATCTCGGACACCGTCATGTTTGCTGCGAGATCGGTGAGGGTCTTGTCCATAATGTTCCTGATTGCCGTTTCCTGAGCAGCCTGGATCCTCTGCTCGGTGATGCTCATGGGCTTGACCCGTAGCAGAAAGCCATCCTTGGTGCGAACATCGACGACGTGGTCGGTCTTGGTCCGCTTCCTGCGGGTGAGCCTGCGGACATAATCGCTCGTAAGATCATGCCCTACAAAGCTAGTGTGGGCCTCGAGTCCGCGAACGTCAGTGACGCTGAAGCGGATCTTGATATGCATCTTGGAAAAGTCCCCGGTCAGCTCGTGAACGGTGACCTCGGTGTTGCGGCCCATGAGGGCCGAGGGCTCGGAGCTGGGAGTCTCTCCGAGTTCCACCTGGTTGAACATCCGGGGAGCGTAGAGCTTGTACCACTCCTTTGCCTTCCACTTGTCCTTGACCTTTCTAGCTGCCGTCTTTGCCTTCTTGACCGCCATAGTAAACCTCCGTGAATCGCGCAGCGGCCAGACAGATAGCCATGGACCGTCATGCTCGTGTGAACGGGATAAAGGTCGAAGGTACCACTTTTATATAAACATTTGCCTTAGGACGATTTACATGACCGCGCTCTAAAATTGAGTTCACCCTTCATGACCGACGAACTGATCGTTGGTTCGGGGCCCCCGACAAAGGTCAGGTCTTACTTCTTTGCCTTTGCAGCCGGTTTCTTCTCCGCCGCCTTCGCTGCAGGCTTCTTTGCAGCAGTCTCGGCCTTCTTAGGTGCGGCAGCCTTCTTGGCGGGAGCCTTCTTAGGAGCCGCGGCCTTCTTCGCTACGGTCTTGGTCTCGGCCTTCTTAGGTGCGGCAGCCTTCTTGGCGGGAGCCTTCTTAGGAGCCGCGGCCTTCTTCGCAGCAGACTTGGCGACGGTCTTCTTCGCGCTAGCAGAGCTTACCTTGCCCTTCGCTGCGGGCTTGGCAGTCTTTGTTTCGGTTTTCTTGGTTGGCATTTATATCGTAGAGGGGATATTGGAGTCCTTACTAAAGTTCTTTTCTATGTTTATCGAATTTCAGGCCGTTAACACTTACTGGTCATTATCAAAAAAAACGTTCTATTTTTTGAGATTTTTATCTGGCTATTTTTTTACTAGCCAGATTATTATCCAAAAATCATATAAATTTAAAAAAATGGCTGAAAAATGACCTCGTTGTTCGAATTTTTCGAAAAAATCGCCGTCCGCCGCGGCTCGCGGCTCCGGAAGTCGAAAAACACCGGAAAATTCCGGATTTTCGGCGTCCGAGCGGCCGCCGAAGGGCATTTTTCTCTCGCATACGGTAAGGGGGTCTTATCCACTTACCTCTCTTTCCTCACCCGTCCTAAAGTCTATTTGAGGGCATTTTGAAGGAGCGTACTTTCTTCACTGCAAATCATGCGGTCTACTTCTGAGATTTACTATCCTCAACCCTAAACTAAGGTCGCAGTATCGGACTCTCGTTCTGCCAACCGCCCCTTGCACCGTGCCGAAATAATGGGAAGGGATCTGCCTCCATTCCTTTCATGTCAAAACATTTTGTTTATGCATTTGTGAACGGGCCATCAAGACCATTATAATAAGTAAAAAATGTCAAAAGGAAAGGGTTTCAAGGTTCGTATGGACGTTAGAAGTTACCGGGTATCTCCTGGATGTTCAGGCCGAGCCTGTCCTTGGGGACCCCCATGGCAAGCCC
>MVRB01000080.1 GCA_002067635.1 Methanomassiliicoccales archaeon PtaU1.Bin030
CGAGGATGAGGCGGTGGGCATGATCGTCAGGGGCTTCCTGGAGGTGGGCATCAGGAACATCCCTGAGGAGCTGAAGGCGGAGATCGATGCCACTATCGCCCAGAGCGACCTCGCGCCCGGATGAGAGATGACCTAAGTGAAGAAAGGGGTCTAAAGGCCTCAAACTTCCTTTCCTTTTTTCTACTTTGTGACGCTAACTCTACATTTGTAGATGCTCCTCGACCCCTCGATGCGACACCCTACTGTTCTCTCAACAACCTTTCTATATTTTGAGTACGCTTAAGGGACAGATAGGGGGGTGTGCGCGACCATATCTGGCCGTGCTACACTAGAGCAAAGGGTACGGGGAACCCGTAAAAAGTTTAATAAAGTACATTATCTTCCTGAAATTGTAGAACGGAGGCACCTTAAGTATGAGGATCTCAACCGATCAAGAAGAGCTTTGCATCCTGGAAGCCATAAGAACCGCAAACGCTCACCGTGAGGAGCTCGCAGAGGCACTTGTGGACAATTCTGTGCTGATAATCATGGCCGCTACGGCCAGGCGCGACCTTACCGTGCGCGAGGTCTCCAACGTCACCGATATTCCTTTGGCAACATGTTACAAGCTGGTAGAGAAGATGGCTTCCCTGGGATTGCTGGCTGAGACCGGAAAGGTCCGCACATCCACCCGCGGAAAGGCCTCCATGTACAGCTCCTCCATGAAGTCGTTCGCAGTTGACGTGTCCAATGGCTACATCGAGATCAACATAGTATGGAAGAACGGGCAGACCATGAACGTTGTGAGGGAAGTCTGCTCCCCCGTCATAACCGGGGATATGGTCGGCAGCGTCGACGCGCTCGGCCTGGCCACCAAGTGATAGCTCAATTCTGCATCGAGGAATGGCTTTTTTAACATCACGGACCGGGTCTGGCGAGGTGCCGGACCCTCATCTTTTTCTCTTTCGGCCGATCGGAATTCTGGATCCGTTCACTCCATGCCTCTGGTCTCGATTACCTCGTACTCGTTGCCATCGCTGTCGGTGAACCTGGCGATCAGACGGCCGTGGGGGTCGCGCATCGGCTTGAGGGTGAACTCCACACCCTCGTCCACCATGTCCTTGTGGAAGTCGTATATGGACTCCGTGGCGAAGACGACCCCAGTACGGATGCCTGGTTGCTCCCCGTCCCCTTCCCTGACCGCGAACAGAACGACGGTAGCTCCCTCGGTCAGGGCCAGCTCCGCCATCCCTGAACCTGCATCCATGCTGACCAGGGTGAAGCGGAGGACCTCCGTGTAGTCCTCCACCGCCGCTTCCAGGTCGCTCACCGGCACCCACACCTGCTGCACCCTCCTCAGTCTACCTCGCTCGCTCTCGGGGGCCTCTCCTCCCATGGGGTCGCCGATAGGCATGCTTGTTGAGCAAGACTTAGATGCTAATTAGTCTTGCCCATCATTCATCATTTTCCATATAGGGCCACTTGTTATCGTATGCCGCCCTAGTCATAGAACCTGTTTATCATCTTCTGAACTCTCCGAAAACGTGTGGTCGACATCTGCTATGCGACGAGCGTTCCTCGCAATATAAGGATCTAATGCATTGATTATTTAGATGATCTGGCATATTTTTATGGATAGGTCCGGGCACATGGAGGGCATGTCCAAGAAAAATATGGTCATCAACTACACATTTCACCATAGGTCACATCTGAGCGACCCAATAATTTATAGGGGAAATTCCTTCTCTGGATGAGTTCAGGGTTTTCAGATGACAGGTGAGAAGGTCCGATACATACGCCCCAAGGCATCCAGGCTGGAGCTGGGCCTTAAGGAGGTGCTGGGCTACGCGGAGCTGCTGTACTTCCTCACCTGGAAGCAGATAAAGACCAAGTACAAACAGACGGCCATCGGCGTAGGATGGGCCGTCCTTCAGCCGCTGATAACGACCATCATATTCGCGCTCATCCTCTACAATCCAGACGTGGCGGGACTTAGGACCCCGAGTGGCATTGAACCTGTCCCTTTCCTTTTTGCTGGCCTGATGCTGTGGACCTTTTTCTCCACCACCTTGAACGGAGCCTCCATGAGCCTGGTGAGCAACTCTTCCATGATAACCAAGGTCTATTTTCCTCGTCTGTTGCTGCCCCTGAGCCTGGTTATCGCCGGTCTGCTGGATTACAGCGTGGCGTGGGTGCTGTTCATCATCATCGTGGCGCTGACCAAGGCATCAATTTCGATGTGGATATTTTTAGCCATCATCCCCCTGGTGCTCACATTCCTGTTATCATCGGGCGTGTCTTTGGTCATGTCGGCGATGTCAGCCAAGTACAGGGACGTGCAGTACATCGTCCCCTTCTTTATCCAAATCCTCCTGTTCGCCTCACCGGTCCTCTACTCCTCCAACCTAATCCAGAACGAGAGCCTGAGGTGGGTCCTGTATCTCAACCCTCTGGCGGGCATCATGACATCACAGCGGGCGTTCATCTTCGGAACGGAACTGGACATGGGAATGCTCCTTTCATCGACGCTCCTGACACTTGGAGTGTTCTTCTTCGGACTGCTGTACTTCAAAGCATACGAGAGGCGCCTGGCGGACGTGATCTGATGGAGCCGGCCATTGAGATCAGAAACCTATCCAAGGAATACGTCATCGCCTCCAGCAAGGGGTACTATCAGGCCGGTGGACGGCTAGGGGAGAAGCTTGCTTCCGTGGTCCGCCACCCGCTGAGGACCGTCCAGCACGTGCGGCAGCCCAAGGAGACATTCTGGGCCCTCAGGGATATTAACTACACCATGCAAAAGGGGGAGAGCGTGGGAATCATCGGCCGCAACGGAGCAGGCAAGAGCACCCTCCTAAAGATACTTTCCCAGATCACCTGCCCGACCGAGGGCGAGGTCGTGCTGCGAGGCACGGTGGGAAGCCTCCTGGAGGTGGGCACTGGATTCCACCCCGACCTAACGGGAAGGGAAAACATATTCCTCAATGGAGCGATCCTCGGTATGCACAAGAAGGAGATCGAGGCCCGCTTCGACGAAATAGTGAAGTTCGCGGAGGTGGAGAAGTTCCTGGACACTCCCATCAAGCGCTTCTCCTCGGGAATGTACCTGCGCCTGGCCTTCGCCGTCGCCGCCCACCTGGAGCCGGACATCCTCATCGCCGATGAGGTGCTCGCGGTCGGGGACCAGCAGTTCCAAGCAAAGTGCCTGGGGAAGATGCGGGAGGTGTCCCAGGAGGGCCGCACCGTCATTTTCGTCTCCCACAACATGCACGCCGTGAAGACCCTTTGCCAGAACGCCATCCTGCTGCAGGGGGGGAGGATGCTGAAGAGCGGCCCCTCGGAAGAGGTCATCAGCGAGTACGCAAGCTCCCTGGAAGGACACAACGGCAACTTCCCCGTCACCGCCAAGGACATAACCATCTGGGACATGGACGTGCGGCAGGGAGGCGTGGGGACGATGCTCATCGACGGGGGGCGTCCGTTCGATATCCATGTACGCTTCCAGCTCCACGAGCGAATGCAGCATCTGCGCATGGGGATCTTCGTGAACAACTCCCTGGGAGATGAGCTCATCCGAACCCTCTTCTCCGACTGGGACACCTCCCTGGAGGACCTGGGGCCGGGCACCTACCTTGCGAGCCTGACGTTCCCTGGCAAGCTACTGGTACCTGGCAACTACACTCTGGTCCTGGGCGCGCACCGCCAGGGAGGGTTCGACATGCTCGTCGGGCACCGCGTAGAGGCCGGGATCAACGTGTCCGCACCCAACGACTTCAACTCCGGGGGCGGAGCGGACCCCTTACAGGCTCAGGTCATCCTCGACCGGCGCTGGGACGTGCGCAGGGAGTGAGCCTCAGAGTGCGCCGCGTGGATGCTGGACTGAGAACGATTATATGGCTTCAGCATATTGACCGTGGGGGAAAATATTGTCCAAGTCCGCGCTCATCACCGGCATAACCGGCCAGGACGGCTCGTACCTTGCGGAGTACCTGCTCTCGAAGGGCTACGAGGTCCACGGCATCATCAGGCGGGCGAGTACCTTCAACACCGCCCGCATAGACCATATCTTCCGTGACCCCCATGAGAAGGGGGCGAGGTTGTTCCTTCACTATGGAGACCTCACGGAGTCCGAGACCTTATCCAACATCATCTACAACGTCAAGCCCGACGAAATCTATAATCTAGGCGCCCAGAGCCATGTCAGGGTCTCGTTTGATATCCCCGAGTATACCACAAATGTGGTGGGCATAGGCATGACCCGGCTGTTGGAGGCTGTGCGGGGATCATGCAGCAACATTCGCATATACCAGGCCTCGAGTTCGGAGATGTTCGGGTCGGCTGATCCCCCTCAGAGCGAGAGTACGCCGTTCCAGCCTCGTAGCCCGTATGCCTGTGCCAAGGCCTATGCCTATAGGATCTCTAGGAACTACCGTGAGGGTTATGGGATTTTCGTCTGCAATGGCCTCTTGTTTAACCACGAGTCTCCCCGCCGGGGAGAGACCTTTGTCACCAGAAAGATCACCCGTGGTATCGCAGCCATCCTCGCCAAGAAGCAGGAGCACCTGTACATGGGAAACATGGCAGCACGGCGCGATTGGGGATACTCACCAGAGTATGTTGAGGTTATGTGGAAGATGCTTCAGCTAGACAGGCCGGGCGATTATGTGGTGGGAACGGGGCAATCGCACTCAGTGGAAGATTTCATAAACGCGGCCTTCGAGTACGTTGGCCTCGATCCAAAGAAGCACATCAAGACCGATGCTCGCTACTTCAGGCCGACTGAGGTCGAGGACCTCATCGCCGATAGTAGCCTCGCCCAGAAGGTGCTGGACTGGAAGTGCAGGATTGGCTTCGATGAGCTGGTGAAGATCATGATAGACGCGGACATGCGCTCCGCTGGCCTCACCCCCGTGGGCGAGGGGGACAAAATACTAGAAAGGAAATACCCCGATAAATGGTGGATAGGCGATTGAGCGATGGCGAAAAAGGGCAGGATGAAGGTTCGCGTTGGGGACTTGGTCATAGGTCCCGAGGAAAGGGAGGCCATTATGGGCGTTCTGGATTCGGGCAAGATCTCCGAGGGGAGATGTACGCGGTCGTTCGAGCTGGAGTGGGCAACCTACATCGGTACTAAAGACGCGGTGGCGACTAACTCCGGTACCTCGGCCCTCATCTCTGGATTGACGGCCTTGCACTATGTTCCCGACGGCATCGCCCCCGGTTCGAAGATTGTCACCACCCCCCTCACGTACGCTGCAACGTCCAACGCTATAATCCTGACCGGGCACGAGCCAGTCTTTGTGGACGTGGACGCCGATACCTTCGGCATCACCACCGAGTCTATTAGGGAGGAGCTGGAACATTGCGACGACCCGAGTGAGTACTCCACTCTGCTCCCGGTCCACCTCATGGGCTACCCCTGCGACCTGAACGGCATTCTGAGGATTGCGAGAGAGAACGACATGGTGCTCTTCGAAGATTCCGCGCAAGCTCATGGGAGCATATACGATGGCCGTCGCACCGGCTCCATCGGCCGCTTAGCAGCCTTCTCTTTTTACATAGCCCACAACATCCAGGTGGGCGAGTTGGGTGCGGTGACATCAAGCGACGAAGCACTGATCAGGAGAGTAAGGCAGGTCAAGGCCAACGGCCGGATGTGCGACTGTCCAAGGTGCATGCGCGAGGAAGTAGGTTGTGTGAAGAGGACCTCAGTTAATGACCATGACGCCCGGTTCACCCATGAGATCATGGGCTACAACTTCAAGACCATGGAGTTCCAAACCGCCCTGGCTAACGTACAGCTTAAGATTATCGAAAGCATAATCAAGCGGCGGCAGGAGAACGTCAGGTATCTCAATGATGGCCTATCTGCACTGTCTGGGACTATAAAACTGCCCACTTTTAGCAATAAGGTTAGCTATCTTGGATATCCTGTGGTAATCGAGGATAGCCGGTTCGTCAGGAACCGTGTCCTCTTGCAGTTAGAGGACTTGGGGGTGGAAACTAGGCCTTTGTTCGGCTGTATACCTCTGCAACAGCCATCCTACTCAGCATTCAAGCATCGCTATGAAGGGTGTCTACCCAACGCTGAATATTTAGGCGCCCATGCGTTCTACATCGGTTGCCATCAGTACCTGACCGAGGACGACCTTGATATGATCATCCGGACGTTCAAGGAGGTCTTCGCGTGAGCGACTATTGGACTGACAAGAATGTACTGGTCACGGGAGGGTACGGTTTCCTCGGATCCCATGTGGTTGCCGCTCTCCTGGCACGGGGCGTGGACCCTGGGAATATAAGGACATATGGCTCCAGCGAGCTGGACCTGAGAGACATGAGTAACTGCCGTACCGCGGTGAAGGGTATGGACGTCGTGCTGCATGTTGCTGGAAGAGGGGGGGGCATTGGTTACAATCAACGTAATCCCGGTTCCCTATTCTATGATAACATTATTATGAACACGCACCTCATGGAGGCGGCCCGCCTAGAGGGTGTAGGGAAGTTCGTGGGGATAGGCACAGTGTGCTCGTACCCCAAGTATATCCCCGTGCCGTTCAGAGAGGAAAACCTATGGATGGGATACCCGGAGGAGACGAACGCATCTTACGGCCTCTCCAAGAAGATGATGATCGTGCAGTCGGAGGCCTATCGTAGACAGTATGGCTTCAACAGCATCACTCCCCTATTGGTGAATCTTTACGGCCCGCGAGACAAGTTCGATCTCGAGGACTCACATGTAATCCCTGCCCTGATACGAAAATTCGTCGATGCTCGAAGAGTAGGGGAGAAGAATATCATCGTCTGGGGTACTGGGAAGGCTTCCCGTGAGTTCCTTCATGTGCGAGATGCGGCCG
Source organism: Methanomassiliicoccales archaeon PtaU1.Bin030 (assembly GCA_002067635.1). Lineage (GTDB taxonomy): Archaea > Thermoplasmatota > Thermoplasmata > Methanomassiliicoccales > Methanomassiliicoccaceae > UBA6. The sequence goes on from MVRB01000080.1 coordinate 6,834, forward strand.
AGGGCATTCTTCTGGCGGCAGAGAGGTACGACCGATCCGAGCCTGTCAATATCGGGAGCGGTTCTGAGGTTACTATCAAGGAGCTAACCGAACTCATAGCTGAGCTTTCAGGATTCCGGGGAGAGATCCTATGGGATGAATCGAAGCCAGATGGTCAGCCCCGCAGGTGCCTGGACACCTCTCGAGCTCTCCAGGAGTTCGGCTACAGAGCAAAGGTACCTCTGAGGGATGGAGTGCAAGAGACGATTGAGTGGTACATCGCCAATTATTGATGACTTTCTGAAACTGGTCCTGGATAACGCGGGCTTCGAGGCCATTTATCTCACATCAGAAACGCCCTCGTAACGCATCCTCTTCACAGCGTGTTATGGGCCAGCCTTCGCCGAAGGATCGATACCATAGATGTCGCTTTTTCTCCCTCGACCTCTGTGGAGTAAATAGTAAAGAGGGCTGAAGATGAGCCCCGCTCGTTCTATGAAGCCTTCATAAAGCACTTTTAGGGGAGGCTCCCCCTTCATAATGCGGTTCAACCTCCACCCATCGGACATGAAGATGTTTGGTATCAGGTGTTTGTGCCTGCAGTACAGGGGAAAGATCGTCAAGGAATAGTGTACCTTATTGCGTATCCACTTGCTGGGATAGTCCTTGAAGATGTCCATCCCGATGGTCTCGGTCCTGTACAAGTCTGCGGCCATCGCATCCACACCCCTCCCCAACCTTTTGCTCCGCAATGTAATGTCTAGATCGTCACCGCCCGTTATGTTGCCATCATAACCCTTTAGAATGTCCAGGAAGAAACGACGACGAAATATCCAAGCATAGTTCTCTGTGGGTTTCTCCCCCCAACCACCATAAAAGAAATCGCTCTGCGCTGCTAGCGCAGAAAATTTTTGCATGTCGAACTGGTGGATAATCACATCGTCATCACAAATTGCAACCCACTCGCTGTTGCTCACGAAAGCCCCGTAGTTCCTGGCCTCCAGCCGGTCCATGTCCGCTTGTATCAACCTCACATGATATTTTTTACACAATTCCTCTATCTCCTTCTTCTCCTTAATCGAGGAATCGACTACGATAACCTCTCTGAACCCCTGAGTAGTGGAATGAATAAGCGTCCTGGAAAGGTATCCATATTTGTCCATTGTTGGAATGACCAATGATAAGGTGGATTTATCGGTGGATTTATCGCTCATGGCAATGACCGCTACAATGTACCAGCAATTGCTCGAATATCTTTCATACTTATGCTTTGGATATCCATTTCGATTATTTCAGGTCGCTGCCATGTGGTGTACAATGGCCATCTTATCTCCCAACGCCGGTCTGCGCCTTGGAGGCGGGAGTTGCTCTCGCACGGTATCGACGTATAGTTGGTGACGAAATAAGGGTCAGTCATGATCATCTGCCTCACCCATGCACCTGTTCTCATTGAACATCGTCCTATAGGAGGGATTCAGTGCAATAAGAATCTGACAGTCAAGGATGCACACTATATAATTCTACATTTCAGCCTAAACTCCTCGTGAGTTATGACTATGTGATTACTCCGACCGGTATCAGGATCCTAATCTTCTCCAGCGGCGTCCTTGCCTTTTTCTGTTATCTCGGTCAGCATCCAGCGCCCGCCGGTGCTAACTGCCCTGACATAGCCAGTTCAAAGAGGACGTCATCGACGGACTGGCGGGCCAGCAGGTCCGCCTCCCTGGCCCGGTTCAGCAGATGGGCCTGGAGGACCAACGCAACGAAGAAGATGAATAGCAGGCCGCGCAGCGAAGAAATCTTCCATATGCGCAGCGGTAACAGGTCCAGCTCGTTCTTGGGCTGTTCGAACAGCTTCTCCGCCTCGTCCCTCTGACAGTAGAGCGACAGCACATCGTCCCAAGCGGCCGTCCGGGACGAGAAGCAGGATCATCTTGCCAAAGCGGTTCTCCGCCTGTGCGATCGCCTTGTGCCTCCGCCTCAGGTGAAGGACGCGGTCCTGCACCGTGCACTCGAAGTAGCCCGCGAACCGGCCGGCAGCGCTCTTGAAGGTCTCCATTGGGTTCCCCCGCCAGACCTTCAAGTCGTCCAGCACCTGCTCGATGTCTTGCAGGTGACGGTAGAACTTATGGTGCTTCTCCGACTCCTTCTTCTTGGTGAAGAAGACGAAGCCCTTGAGCTTCGCTCCAGCAATCTCCAGCTCCTACTCAGCGACGTGGTAGATCTCGTCCTTGAACATTCGTGCGTTCGCGGCGTCGGCTATGCAGGCATTCGTCTCGGAGATCAGGCCCTTGGCGACCTTGCGCACGAAGGGCGGGGGCATGATGAAGTCGATGTTCCCTTCGCTGTAGGACCCCCGGCCGAGGATGAAAATGCAATCTTCGATCCCCCAACGACCTGGACTGCTCGGCCATGTTATGCAGCGTGACCACGTCGGTCACACTGTCGAAGAAGAGATTCAGCAGCAACGGCATCCTGCTCTCCAGCGACACGACCAGCCCCAGGTTGACCTGCGGCAGGTCGATACCGTCCCGGTTGTGGCCGTACTCCAGCCACTACAGGTTCCTGGAGTACGAGGACAGGGAGGTAATATCGTACACCAGCACCCCCTTCCCTGGACGGACCAGGGAGGCGTAGAAGGAGGCCTTGGCGGCCTCCTTCCCACCGAGCTCATCAATCAGCCCGGAGGAGCGCTGTGAGGTGTACTCTCCTTCCAGAGAGCACATCGCCTGCAGGAAGGAATCCTCCAGCACGCGATGGAGGTTCCGCCAAGAGTCCGGCCTGATGACCATGGCCATGGCCAGTGCGAGGATCTCCTCGCCCTATGGTCCGAACGCTTGAACGAGCTTCTGACGCAGCTTGAACTCGCCGGCGATGTGGTTCAGCAGATAGGTCGTGCCGTAATTATTCGCGTTTTTGATATCGCGCTGGAATTATTTCTCGACTATTTGGCCGCTCTCCTCGTCCACCACGCCTAGGTAGCGGCGACGCTGCCTGGGAGCTTTCTTCTCTGGGTCCCAGTAGGACTCGGCTTCGTAGGCATAGGTCTTGCCCTTGACCTTCTGGTGGAAGATGAATAGCATACATAATAGGTATAACTATGACTAGTTAGTGCAAACTTTCGGATGGCCAGCATAAAAAAATATCAGAAGAGCACAGAGATAATTTTAGAAACCCGGGAGTTTAAGTTTTAATCCAAATAACTAAATACGAACGTCCTATCTCGAGAATTAATTAATGACGATTGCTGATTTTGTTCATAACATTTCTAAGAAACTGCAAGTATACAATAGGGAGTGGAGTCTGTTGCACCCCTTCCCTGATTGTGTCGTAAGTAAAAGCTACTTATCCAAGGAGGAGCAGATCGCCCGCATATACTCTTCCCTGGTGAAGAGAAACAAACAGTTTCTCACCGCGGCTAAGCCGCACGTATTCATAGCCGTGCGCCATGTAAATTGGGAGAGGGGGGGACTGGTAGAACCTTGGAATGATGTAGCTTCTGTAACCCATTACGACTGGTCGCTAGATGGTTATGACCAAAATGCTCCCTCCTGGCAGGAGAAAATGAAGAGGGAGTTCAACAACAAGCTCTTAGCGATGGTGAAGAAAAGACATCAGGAAAAGAGGATCGATCTCTTCTTCTCCTACCTATCGGGCCGCTGGGTCTATCCGGAGACAATAGAAAAGATAAGTAGTCTAGGAATCATCACCGCCAACATTAGTTTTGACGATAAGACGTCTTATTGGGGTTATCGAGAGAAGGGGGGGCTATCGGGGAACGCCGAGATAGCCAGTCGCTACGATGTTTGCATTACCTGCCAGGATCGAGACGACGTTGGGAAATACGTGTTATCTGGCGCTAATCCTCTTTTTCTTCCCGCAGCAGGAAACCCCAATATTTTCAGCTATTTGAATTTGGATCGCACAATCGGCGTTTCGTTCATTGGCCAGTGCTATGGTATCCGCCCCAAGTATATCGGGCACCTGAGAAAGAAGGGCATTGACGTGAGAACCTATGGCCTGGGATGGCCGTCGGGTTCCATCACCTTGAAAGATATGAACGAGATCTATAATAGGTCCCTAATAAATCTTGGATTTAGCTCCATAAATAGTTCCGATAAAATAAGGGGTCTGAAGGGCAGGGATTATGAGATCCCCCTGGCAGGGAACCTTTATTTGACATCCTATCACCCCAGTCTGGAAGAGGTCTACAAGATCGGTACGGAGATCGATTGCTACCAGGATAGGGAAGACCTACTAGAAAAGGTGAGGTTCTATCTGGACCACCCCGACAAAGCGATGAGGATAGGGGACATGGGGAGGAGACGGTGCTTACGGGACCATGTGTGGATAAACCGCTATTCCGAGCTTCTCACTATACTGCGGGGGCCAGCCTGAACCGCCCTGGGTAGGCCTAATGACCGTCCAGACAAGGCAGTTCAATCATTTCTGACTGCCAGCTTGTACTGAGATAGGACTTTCTGAGCATGGACGAGATGAGAATGGTTCTTCCTAACGTACTCCAGTCCGCTGAGGGCTATACTCTCCCGTACGTCCTTGTGATCGAAGATGTATATCACACGTTCTGCGATCGCATCAGGGTCCCCTGCCGATACTTTGAAACCATTAACGCCGTCGGTGATCGTTTCCTTTAAGCCACCAATATTGGATACGATAACGGGCTTACCGCATGCCATTCCCTCAAGCATCGAGAGCGAGGTGGCCTCCTCAACACCGAAAGAAGGTGTCGAGGGTATTAGTACGATATCTGAGCATTGGAAGTACGAAGGGATTGTCCTATGCGGCACCGAGCCAAGCAAAATGATATGCCCCTCTAGGCCGAAGTCGGCGATGACTTTGTGAAGATGGCTTCTCTGGGGTCCATCGCCCGCAATGAGCAAGATTGCCTCAGGATGCTTCTTCGTTATGGGAGCCATCGCCCTGATGGCGAATTCCACTCCATTTTTCGGAACCAGCCTCCGGGGGCACAACAGAATCTTAGCCTCTCCGGGGACATCTAGGGATCGACGGAGGGCTTTCATCCCAGGCCCCGGCAGAGGATGGAAGGTAAGGGTATCTACAGCGTTGGGAAGGACCTCCATCCGTTCACGATCTATGTTTGCCTGATTGCTTATATAATCCCTAATCCTGCTATCGACGCATATTATCCTGCTAGCTAGAGCATATGAGGACAATTCTTCTTGGAGCTGTTTTTCTACAGAAGGTGATGTGGGGTCCAATCCCTCGGCACTGACCATCTCCCTCACATAATAGCCGTGGACCGTGAGGACCATGGGGATATGGACCTTTCTTCGCTCCATCTCCGAGGCGACCACCTGAAGGGAGAGTGTGTCCTGTGGATTGAGGACCTGGCAATCTAGGTCGCTCTCTCGAACACTGCGCCTCAGCAGCTCCAACTTCTCCTGACCCCAGGATTCGACCCTCTTTTCCTTCGAAGTCACCAGCCTCCTGGACAATGCCCCGGGGTACCTCGTGATCAGTTTAAAACCCACGGTCTCATGGGGGTAGATGGTCCCGACCTTCACACCCAGGTTCTCTAGGCCAGAGGCAAGGAGCCTGATATGAGTGTGCTTACCGCCTACTCCTCCACCCTTGAAAGGGTCATCACTACTAGGAATAATCACCTTCTCGACGGAGGGGTTCATCTCAGGTCCTTGATGCATGATAAATGCGAAGGATATTTCATCGTTCTGTTACCGTTTCCATCAATCCAGAACCCCATGATCGAACGCTCACTTGACTTCGACTTACATTAGGTCTGTTACACCAATACCGTCACCCAGACTCGGTCATCAGCGTACACTGGCGCTTAGAAATATTTTTTTGTCTGCCGATTGCTAAAGACCCTCTGAGCCGACGCTCAATCATCGCCGCTCTGGGAGCTGGGGCTCTCGGGGAACTTGGCATCCAGCCTCTGGAAGGAGCGCTGTAAGATCCGCCTCATGGCAGCCAGCACGCGCTTCATCAGGGCCCGGAAGGCCTCATCGAGTAGTAGCACGCTCACCAACCAGTCGTTCCGGTGGAACTCCCGGCAGACGAGTCGGTCGGCCTTCATGTCCCCGGCCCATTCGCGTAGCGAGCGGTTAGGCGTATCAGCCCCCATCCGGCTGTACACGGTACAGTTGAGGAGATCGAACACGATGCGAGCGAACCGCACCTTCCCTTCGAAGGGCACGATGGAAGCGGGGTCCAAAGTGCCTGTCAGGTCCTGGTACGCGATGAGCGGGAAGTTCATCCCGCACGCCAGGCCTATCCCGCACCATGCCCACAGGTGGGGGTTAACCTCAATAAGAACGAACTCATCGGTCCGGGCGTCCTGCTTGAACTCGAACTCCACCACTCCCACGTAGCCTAGCTCGCGGACGATCCTCTCTGCCATGTCCCAGATGGGGCTCGGGGGCGCCACCCTCTCTCCCAGGTTGGTGTCGCCGTGGTTGGTCATGCAGCCCCGGATCTTGTGGCCGGCGATGGACGCGACGATCCGGGAGGACCGGTCGATGTACATCCCGATGTTATATATGCGGTCAGAACCGCCGCGCACGAACTCCTGGAAGAACATATGGTCCATGAACCGGCCCTCTCTCTTCATGAACCTCTCCAGCTCCCACTTGTCATCTATGATGGTGTTGCGGAGACGGATCATCTCGGCATGAAGGCGCTGGGGATCGCCGTTGCTCGACCACCGATGA
>MVRB01000081.1 GCA_002067635.1 Methanomassiliicoccales archaeon PtaU1.Bin030
CTCCTCCACCTCTTCGCTCAGACCCTCGCCGAATTCAACGTTCTTAGGTTCGATCAGAACGAGAGCTATCTTCGCCCCGGTGAGCTTCTGGACATAATCGCAGAACACCCTCAGGGGCATCGTATGGGTGGAGATAGAGGGGACGTTGATGACCTCCTCCGCCTCGTACAGATGGGCCTCCCCTGGACTCAGGCCCAGGAGGGCAGCATCTACCAGGAGCACGTGCGACGGCCGTATCTCCACGATCTCGTCCACGAAGCTCTCGGGCACGGTCTCGCATTCGATGAGCGTCACCGCCGAGGACACCTTTCCTTGCAGATCGATGACCACCTTCACGCCCACAAAATCGTCACAGCGTATGGCATTGCCGATGCCAGCGACCACCACACGGCTGGCGTCCTTCAGCCAGGAACGCAGCTCCTCCTCGACGCTTCGATCGTGCATTTTCAAAGGCCGTTTCCACCTCAAGAAAGATGAGAAAGGGTTTGATGCTACCGCGACACGGAGTCGAGCAGCTTCTGGTTATGGTCGAAGACCTTTACCTCCAGGGGCATCTGCCCGACCGCGAAGTGGGTGGCGCAGCCGAAGCAGGGATCGTAGGCCCGGAAGGCCATCTCCACCTTGTTCAGTATGGCCTCGTCTACCTTCCCTTCGTGTATCAGGCCCCTGGCAGCGTCGCGTATGCTGAGGCAGATCGACGGGTAGTTGTTGGTGGTGGCGACGATCATGTTGGCCTTCCGAACCAGGGCGTTCTCGTCCAGCTTGTAATGGTGGATGAGCGTGCCCCGGGCGGCCTCCACGATGCCTATGCCCTCCCCCGGCTCTCCGACCGGATTTCGCACATGGGTGCTGGTGATCTCCGGATCGCTCGCCAGCTCTACGGCCCGTTCGGCCGCGTACAGCAGCTCTATCAGCCGGGCCCAGTGGAAGACCAGGGTTCCGTGCGCGGGCTTGCCCAGCATCCCGAACATGGTCTCGTACTCCTTCTGCGCCAGGGGTGTGGCCATCCCCTCGGCGGCGTTCAGCCGGGCCAGGGGGCCGACGCGGTAGATGCCGCTGTCAGGACCGTCGGTGAAGCCCTTCCACCCGATCTTGCGCAGGAAGGGGAGCTTGGAATACGTCCACTCCTCAGAGCGCTCCTGGATATGTTCCTGGTAATCAGCGGCCGCGAATCGGGTGAACTCCTTTCCTGCGGGGTCCACCACCCGGACGTCGCCGTCGTAGAAGTTGACGCGGTTCTTGGCGTCGACCGTGCCGGCGTAGTGCGTCCTCATGGTGTAGGCGTCGCTCTTGATCATATCCATGTATCGGGGGTTGTCCAGAACCAGGTCATGGAACAGCTGCAGCGTGAACTGGGCGAAGTTGACGGACGACCTAGCCATCTCCAGTATGGAGAGGCGGTTCTCCTCGCTGAGGGGCTTGCTCAGCCCGCCGGGGAGGCCGCTCACCGGGTGCGTGGCCTTCCCGCCGATTATCTCCGTGATCTTCTGGCCGTAGGCGCGGTGCTTAATGACCTCCATGGTGACGTCCAGCCCTGCCTTCTCGATGACGCCCAGGATGTTGCGCTTCTCAGCGGGCGCGTCCGGCCCCACGATGAAGTCCGGTCCGCCCAGGTAGTAGAAGTGCAGCGTGTGGTCGTAGATGATATAGCCCACATACTGGAGCTCCCTGAGCTTCTTCGCGGCCGGGGGTGGGGTCACCTTGAAGGCCGCGTCCAGGGCCTTCACGGAGGCGTAGTGGTGGGCCACCGGGCACACCCCGCAGATCCTCGTGGTGATTATGGGCATCAGCTCCGCCTGTCGGCCGAGGCAGAAGGCCTCGAAGCCCCTAAGCTCCGGAACCTTGAGGTACGCGTTCTCCACCTCGCCGGCCTCATTGAGGAAGATGGATACGCTTCCGTGGCCCTCTAATCGGGTGATGGGGTCGATGCTGATCTCCTTCATTCTCTCATCTCCTTCCTGCGTAGGATGGCCGCCGGCAGGCTGTACATATAGAAAATCCCTGCCGGGTCCTTGATCTGCGATATCAGCTTGTTGACCTCCTCCTCTTCGTAAGTACCCGGCTCCTTGCCGGGGTTCAGGATCGAGGCCAAGGCTGTGATCATGCCCGTTCCCATGTCGGGCTGGTTGGGCGTAGCTCCCCCGCAGCCGGTGCAGGGCATGTCGACCTTGAGGCACTGGGCCCCGCACCCGCTGCGCGTGGCCATGCCCATGCATATTATGCCTTGCTCCATGAGGCAGCGCTCCGGGTCCGGGGTGACCTCGAAGACGCGGTGGATGGTGGTGATCTTCTTGTTCTCCCGCTTGCGGGGGCACTCATCGCACACCGCCGGGAGCGGCGCCAGCACCGAGCCCTTGGGAGGCAGCTCGCCCTTGACGATGGCGTCCAACGCCCTGTTGATGAGAACGACCGGCGGAGGGCAGCCAGGAAGGAAGTAGTCCACTTCCACTGTCTGTGCAAGGGTCCTCACGGAATCGTAGAAGACCGGTATGTGCAGATCGCCCTCCTTGACGTGGCTCTCGGGCTTGGGGATGACTCCGCCGTCAGATGACACTTGATCGTTGCTCAGGTACACCTTCTCCAGGATCTCCTTGGCGTTGAGGAAGTTCGCCAGACCGGGCGTGGAACCCTCGTTGGCGCAGGAGCCGAAGGCGATCAGCGTGCGTGACTTTGCGCGCAGAAGCTTAGCCATGTGCTCCTGCTCGCTGTTGCGTATGGAGCCGTTGAAGAACGTTATGTCGATGTGACCATCGGGCATGGCCTCTACGTCCTTGTACTTAACATCCATGGCCACTGGCCAGAACAGGATGTCCGCCGCCTTGACGACATCCAGTATCCTCTCGTTCATGTCCAGCACGGCTATTTCGCACCCGCCGCAGCTTGCGGCCCAGTAGAACGCGATCCTCAGTTTCCGGTCTATGATGACCCCTCCTTAGGCTCCTGGTTAGTGAGGTAGGTATGGATGGCCTGGGCTGCGCGCCTCCCCGCCCCCATGGCGCTGATGACGGTGGCCGCCCCTGTGGCCACGTCACCTCCGGCGAACACACCCTTGAGGTTCGTCCTTCCTTCATCATCTGTGATGATGGTCCCCTTGCGGGGATCGGTCTGCAGCCCTGTGGTGGTTCGCTGGATGATGGGGTTAGGGGTCTGCCCTATGGCCACGATGACCGTATCCGCATCCATGGTGAAGTCGGTGTTGGGTACGATCCGGCAGCTCTGCCGGCCGCTGGCATCAGGCTCGCAGAGCTCCATCTCGGTGCACCTCATGGCCTTCACCCAGCCCTTGTCATCCCCGTAGAACTCCAGGGGAGCGTTGAGGAAATTGCAGATAAGGCCTTCCTCCTCGGCGTTCTCGATCTCCTCAGCCCTGGCTGGCAGCTCTTTCCGCGATCGGCGGTAGTTCAGGCAGACGGTGGCGCCCAGCCTCATGGAGATGCGGGCGCAGTCCATGGCGACATTTCCGCCGCCGATGACCACGACGTGCTTGCCTACGCGGATGGGGGTGTCCTTCTGCGGGAAATCGTAGGCCTTCATGAGGTTGACGCGGATGAGGAACTCGTTCGCCGAGTATATGCCGCCCAGGTTCTCCCCGGGACAGCCGGTCCACTGGGGGAGCCCGGCCCCGCTGCCGATGAAGACAGCATCGTAGCCGCTCTCCAAAAGCTCGGGGATGGTGTGTATCCTGCCGATGAGGTTGCCCAGCCGGAGGTCCACGCCCAGCCTCTGGACGTACTCTACCTCCTTCTGCACGATGTCCTTGGGCAGGCGGAACTCGGGGATGCCGTATATCAGCACCCCGCCAGCAACATGCAGCGCCTCGAAAAGCGTAACCTCGTGGCCCAGCTTCACCAGGTCGGCGGCGACGGTGAGACCCGCGGGCCCTGCACCTATGACCGCGACCTTCTTACCTGTGGGCGATGCTTTCTCCGGCACCTGCACGCCATGCTCCCGCTCCCAGTCCGCGAGGTATCTCTCCAGGCGTCCGATGCTTATGGGGTTGCCCTTCTTACCCAGGATGCACATCTTCTGGCACTGCTCTTCCTGGGGGCAGACGCGGCCGCACACGGCCGGCAGGGCGTTCTTGGTCTTGATCACGGATATTCCCTCCGCGTAGTTGCCCTCGGTGATGCACTTGATGAAGTTGGGTATGGGCACGTCCACAGGGCAGCCCTTGCGGCACTGGGGGTTCTTGCACTGGAGGCATCTGCTGGCCTCCTCGCGGGCCATCTCCTCGGTGTAGCCCAGGGCGACCTCGCGGAAGTTCCTGACCCTCTCCTCCGGCCCCTGCTTGGGCATCTCCACTGCCTGCTGCCGCTTGGTGGACGCGGCCTTCTTGGTATCGGGCTCACTGCCGTTCACAGTCGCAGCCTCCGCTGGTCTCCCATAGGAGGGAGCTTAGCCTCTCCTCAGGAAGCATGGTTCTCTGACGTTTGATCAGCTCGTCGAAGTCGGTATTATGGCCGTCGAACTCGGGGCCGTCCACGCAACCGAAGAGCATCTTGCCCCCCACGGTCACGCGGCACACTCCGCACATCCCCATGCCATCGATCATTATCGGCGTCAATGTCACAACCGTGGGGACCCCGAAGGGCCTGGTGATATCGCTGACATACTTCATCATTACCACAGGACCCATCACCACGCACCGGTCATACCTCTCCCTCTTCAGGAGCTCTTTCAGGAAGTCCAGCCCCCTTTCGCCGATGGAGCCATCGTCCGAGGCCACGTGGACCTCATCGCTGCAGGCCTTGGCCTTTTCTAGCATGAACAGGAAATCCTTGCTGCGGCAGCCCAGGACGGTCGTCACATGGTTCCCCGCGTCCTTCATGGCCTTTGATTGCAGGAGGAGGGGGGCGATCATTATGCTGCCTCCCACGCACAGCACCCGGCCGTAGTTCTTTATCTCCGAGGGGTTGCCGAGCGGACCGGTCACGTTGTACAGGCAGTCGCCTTTCTCGAACGTCCCCAGCTCCTTGGTCGTCTTGCCCACCTCATGGAAGGCGAAGGATACAGTCCCCCGCTCGACGTCATAATCGCATATCGTGAGCGGGACCCTCTCCCCTCCGGCCCGGGGAATGATGATGATGAACTGCCCCGGCTGGGCCTTGGCAGCGATCTCTGGGGCGTTGACCTCGAACAGCGTTTCCTTTTGCGCCAGCTGGGTCTTCGATAATATCTCATACGTCACGGCTGTGACCCCCCGGGAACAAAAGACCCTTTCGACATTTCTATCACCTTCCGATCGAAAGCGTCGAACTTGGCGGCGAACTCTCCCTCGCACCGAGGCGAGAGCTCGTGGAGCTCGAACCTGTCGCTCAATCCCAGCTTCTTCAGGGCGTTCCGGAGAACCTCCAGCTGCCTATCCGCCACATCCCTTCCTTTCTGCAGCTTGCAGTCGGTCTCCGAGCACACCACGGCCATGACGCCGTCGAACCCGCTCTTGAGGGCGTTGATGACGTGGACAGGGTCCATCCCCTTGAAGCAAGGGACCTCCATGACCATGGCATTCTTGCCCTTGAGCATCCTCTCTGGATCGTCCAGGGCAGAGAACTCCGACCACTGGCAGCTGAAAACAAGGATGGCTGGCCGGTCACTAAAGGACCGCATCCGCTTCGCTGCCTCCCCATAGGATGCGAGAACTTTGTCGAACTCGTATCCCTTTACCTGTATGGCCTTGTGCGGACATACCAGCTGGCATGCTCCACAGCCCACGCATTTCTCCTCGATCACG
>MVRB01000082.1 GCA_002067635.1 Methanomassiliicoccales archaeon PtaU1.Bin030
GAAAAGGCTGCTTCCCGACCAGTATCTGCCGGACGCTCCATCCTGGGTGCACGCGGGAGCGGTATCCCAGCACCCGGCCTAGCTGATTGATGCTCCCGGCCTTCTCTATTCCCTGTTGGATCAAACGCACCCGAAAGTTGGAGGACAGCCAGACCTTATCCTCTGTGATCTCTCCCCGCTGGAGATATTTGTACGGTATCTGCTCTGGCAACACCTCTTCGATGACCGTGTGGTTTAAAATACTATCCCATGAAACCTTCGTTCCTCACCCCTTCGATGACCTCCAGAGGAAATGGAAGAGCGGGATTCTGACAGCGTAGGGGCCCTGCCAGATGATATTTGTTCAAGTGGTCAAAAAAAGCATCAAGTTAAAATACTCTACCAAATGTAGCCTTGGTTGCAGAGTGATACATGGGTAGCTTTAGGAAGGTCCTTAAGATAAGGACCTCGGCGGAGGGAGACATCGTCGACCTCACCGAGGATTTGAGCTCAGCGATACGCTCATCACAGTTCAAAGAAGGCATAGCCTGCGTATTCATTGCACATTCAACCGCTGGCCTGTTCACCATCGAGAACGAGGATGGACTTCGGCATGACATGAGGGAGGCCCTTCAGCGCCTGTTCCCCAAGGAGCTGGAGTATGAGCATCACCTCCGTTGGGGAGACGGCAACGGGCACTCCCACATTAGGTCGGCTTTCCTGGGCACCTCCTTGAGCGTGCCCTTTCACGAGGGGGTCCCTGACCTGGGCACCTGGCAGCAGGTAGTTCTCATGGAACTGGACAACCGCGGTCGAGACAGAAAAGTGATAATCCAGATCATAGGAGATCATTAGGAGGCATGAACAATGAACATCAAATTCTTAGGCGGCGCCGACGTGGTCGGCAGGATGGGGATGCTTTTGCAGAACAAGGGAGCAAACCTCCTCTTCGAATACGGCATGACCGCGTCCAAACCCCCATCATATCCCCTGCCTGCCCCGTTCGTGGACATGGCGTTCCTGACGCACAGTCACCTCGACCACTGCGGAATGCTGCCATGGCTATGCGGTAAGTACGACACAGAGGTAGTGGCCACCCCCACCACCGTGGATGTGGCCGAGCTGCTGGTGCGCGACTCCCTCAAGATCGCGGACATAGAGGGATACCCTAAGCCGTTCAACGAGGAGGACATCAAGGCCATGATGCACAACTTCACACCTATGACCTACGGTGAGGTCATGGACGTGGGAGGCTTTGAGATAGGGCTGCACCCCGCGGGGCACCTACCCGGGGCGGCCATGTTCGAGATAAAGGGGGAGCAGACCACCGTGTTCACGGGTGACCTGCACACCTACAACATGCGGCTGGTATGGGGGGCGCATCCCGTGAAGTGCGACAATCTCATCATCGAGGGCACCTACTCCGGCAGGCTCCACCCGGACCGGCTAAAGACGGAGTACGAGCTCATCGAGAAGGTCAAGGCCGTTGTCGAACGGGGAGGAAAGGCGATCCTGCCCTGCTTCGCCGTGGGCAGGACCCAGGAGATCATGCTCATCCTCAAGGACCTGAAGTACAACATGTGGGTCGATGGTATGGGGAAGACGATAAACCGCATGTACCTTGACAGGCCTGAGTACATCCGCTCGGAGAAGGCGCTCAAGGCCGCCAAGCGTAAGTTCAACGAGGTCCGCACGCCCCAGGACCGGCAGCGGGCCCGGCGCGAGGCCCAGGTCATCATCACGACCGGTGGCATGCTCGACGGGGGCCCGGTGCTGACCTACCTGGACGATGTCAAGAACGACCCCAAGAGCGCCGTGCTCATGACCGGTTATCAGGTCGAGGGCTCGAACGGCTGGCGTCTCCTGCAGGAGGGGATGATCCACGTCCAGGCGAGCAAGGAGGAGATCCCCCGGCCGGTGGGCATCAAGTGCGAGGTGAAGAAGTACGACCTCAGCGCTCACGCTGACCAGGGAGAGCTGCTCTCCTTCATCAAGGCCTGCAACCCCGAGCGGGTCATCATCATGCACTCCGACGACCGCGAGCCCATGGCCGAGGCCATTCGCCAGGAGAACATCAAGGTCCTCCTGCCCTCGGCAAATGAGGACGTCGAGCTGTGACCAGGAAAGTTCATTATCCCCACGCTCGTTCTATCGGAACATGGACGGGATCGAGCGGTTCCTCCGCGAGGACATAGGCCAGGGAGACATCACCACCGAGGCGCTCATCGGCGAACGGGAGGGAAAGGCAAGCATCGTGGCCAGGGAAGGCTGCACGATAGCCGGCCTGGAGGAGGCGGAGGCCGTCTTCCATGCCCTGGGTCTTAGGACCGCTGCGCGTGTGGATGATGGGGACACCGTTCCCGCGGGGACCGAGGTCCTGCACATCGAGGGGGACCTGCGCTCCATACTGACGGGCGAGAGGGTCGCCCTCAACTTCCTGATGCGCATGTCCGGGATAGCCACCGCCACCAGACAGGTGCTGGCGGTGTGCCGGGAGCGCAACCCCGCGATAATCGTGGCAGCCACCCGCAAGACCACCCCCGGCTTCCGTCGCTATGAGAAGAAGGCGGTCATGCTCGGAGGAGGGGACCCCCACAGGTATCGCCTTGACGACGCCATTCTCATAAAGGACAATCACCTGGCGGTGGTGGGCAGCATCTCGGAGGCCGTGACCAGGGCTCGGAAGTACTCCTTCACCAAGAAGGTGGAGGTGGAGGTCGTGTCCCTGGAGGGTGCGAAGGAGGCTGCGGCAGCTGGTGCGGACATAGTGCTTCTGGACAACATGTCCCCGGGGGAGGCCGCGGAATGCGCCGCTGCCATCAAGGCCATAGACAGCAGGATCATCGTGGAGGCGTCCGGAGGCATCAAGATGGAGAACGCGCCCCTGTACGCCGTGGGGGTGGACGTCATCTCACTGGGATGGCTGACCCATTCCTCAAGGGCGGTGGACCTGTCCCTGGACATCACGGAGATGGGAGAGCGATCTTAGTGCGGTGGTAGCGCAGCCCGATCCTCTCCGGAGATGCGCCCATGGCCAGCGCCATGAGCTCAGCCAGGTACAGGACAGGTACCCCTTCCTTCTGCTTTATGTCGAACTGCACGAAGCAGAAGGGGCAGGGGGTGAGGATGGCATCTACCTTGGACGCCTGCGGCCCTCTCACCGAGTCCATCAGCAACTTCGCTGAAAGCACCTCATCGATCCCCGCCAGACCGCCCCCGCAGCACGCCGGCCACTCCGGCCCCGGGTCTACGGTGGCCCCAGCCCAGGAGGCGATCTTGTCCAGGACCTCGGGGCGGAAGGACCTATCGAGCCTCAGGACCTCTGAGGGCCGCAGCATGTGGCATCCAGGATGAGGGGCCAGCCTCAGGCCCATGGGTCTTGTGATGAGCCTGCGGACCCCCTCCTCGTGCTCCAGGAGGTACCCCGGTAGATGGTGGACCTGGACCTCCCCGCGGTACTCCCTTCCTATGCCGCCCAGAACCTCGTTCACCCTCCTCCTCACGAGATCGTCCTCGAGCGCGTGATGCGCCTCCTTGAGAGACATGTAGCAGCCGTTGCACAGCGTGAGAACGTCCCTGCCACCCTCCTCGGCAATGGCCAGCAGGCGTGCCGAGGAGGCGAGCCATGTCTCACGGGCCATGGTGCGGAGGCCGATGGGCTCCACACAGCAGGTGGCCCCCGGCAGGTCCGCGCAGTCCGCCCCCATCCTATCCAGGACGAACCGCGACGCAGCCTCCAGGAAAGGCAATCGCGTGGGGATGAGGCAGCCTGGGAAGATGTAGAGCGGCCTAGTCATGGACCGCCCTCCCCAGCCCGGTCCGCTGGCAGATCTCATGGGCCTCAGCAACAGCCTCCGCGGAGACCTCGCCGTCGGGCAGACCCAGCTCCTTTCTCATCTTCCTGGTCATACCTGTGCGGGGAAAGCTAAGCCCCGTGGTCAGGAACCGCTGCGCCTCCTCCCGCAGGAAGGCCGGAACCTCCCCGCCTACCACCGCTCTTTCCCTGAGGTGGGCGATGACCTCGCCGGGGTCCGCGCCGGAGGGGCACCTCTCGGAGCAGCTCATGCACCGTGCGCACAGCCACAGGGAGCTCTCACGGATGGGGTCTAGGGAGCCCGATACCGCGCGTTCCATCAGCTCTGCGGGACGGATGCCGCCATGCCTCTGACTGGGGCATACCGCGGCACATCCCCCGCACTGCTGGCAAAGCAGGGCCAGCGGTGCCACGTTCCCCAGCCAATCGGCCATCTCACGGTCGTATGCGGTCCTCCTCACGCCCATGGCAAGTGCTCCCGCCCATATACTGTTTTCTTCGTTCGGTTAGCCGTATGGCGATGCGCGATGTCATTAAGAGCTGATATCGCAGTCCTGGCATCATGGACATAGAGAAGGAGAAGTGCCAGTTCTGCGGACGGCCGGCCAAGAACTTCCAGTTCTGCGCCTTCATCTGCGAGCGTGACGAGTGCGCGGAGCGGGCCATGCAGGAGCGCGGGGGCCCGGCGGGTCACATCAAGGCCAAGCGCGAGGCTCAGGAGCGGGAGAGGGCAAGCAAGGAGTGAGGTACCGGCAACCTGCCCCACGGTCCAGTGGACCAGGGCAATACCGATGCGCGGACACGCACTCTCCCTGCCTGGAAGGGAGGATCTACAATCCTGATCCAGCCTAATCTCCAGATGTCATTAATCGTTGGGCGAGCTTCGTTCCCGGTCAAGACGGCGGGCCGTACGGACGCACATGTCCTCGATGCGCACCCTGCTGGAAAGCTCCGAGGCATGGTGCCTGTCAGCGCAGGAGAGGTGGACGAGACACTTGGGGCACGCGGTGACGAGAACATCCGCCCCCGTCGCCGCGGCCTCCTGCAGACGCTCCACCTGGACCTTCTTCGCGGTATGATCACAATCGGCCCACCCTGAGGTGCCGCAGCAGACGCTCATGGGGCCGCTGCGAGGCATGTCCCGAAGCTCCCCCAGGGAGCGCAGGACCGCGCGAGGCTGCTCCACAATGCCCGCGCCCTTGGAGAGCCTGCAGGGGTCCTGATATGTCACCACGCCCTCACCCGTCCCGAGGTCCAGCCTTCCGGCGGCGATGCCTTCGGCGAGCACCTCGGCCATGGTCCTGACCCTGATGCCGGTGTGCCCGATCACCCGAGGGTAGAGGTCCCGCCAAGCGGAAGCGCACTCGGGACAGAACGCTACGATCTCCTTAACCCCGGCGTCCCTTGCCGCCTGCCAGTTCTCACGGGCCAGCCTTTCGAACAGAGCGTCGTCGCCGGCCCAATAGGCATCGTGCCCGCAGCATCTCTCCGAGGGGTCCAGTCTCGGTCGCACGCCCAGGGCGTTGAGCAGCCGGACCGCCGATCGGGGTATCTCCAGGAGATCGTCTCGGATGTAGCGCAGAGCGACATCGAAGTAGGGCACGCAGCCGACGAACAGCATGGTGCGGGAGCGGGGGTCGGTCTGCAGGTCGGGCGTGGCCCAACCGGCGGACCTTGGACGCAGGGATGGGGAGGACGTCAGCCTCCCCACGGCGTTGAGCACCCCATGATGAGCGGTCATGGGGACCTCGTCCCGCCTCGCCAGGGACCTCAGGCCTCGGACCAGCTGCGGGAAGTCCACTCCCGCGTTGCAGACCAGGGAGCACGCCCCGCAGGAGGTGCATGACCACAGATGGGTCACCCTGCCACCGCCCCGCCCGTTCACTCCTTGCTCGGCCACCTTCCTGGGGGAGAAGGAGTCGTAGCGCTGGGCGGCAACGCAGGCGTAGGTGCACCGGCCGCAGCCTATGCAGGCCTCGGCGTGGAACCTGCGGAAGATGTCATCACGCTCCATCCGGCAGCCTCCCCAGCGGCCCCTTGCTCTGGAGCAAAGCGACGAAGCTGTCCACGGTGGATCCGAAGAGCTCGCCCTCGGCCGCGGAGATCCACCTCAGCACCAGCCTATCCCTTCCAATGCCGAGGAGGTCGAGCAGCTCCCATACCTCCTGGACCCGCACCTCCTCCCGCTGGTTACCGGAGATGTAATGACAGTCACCGGGGTGGCAGCCTAGGACCATTACTCCGTCGGCACCCTTCTCGAAGCACTGCAGTATCAGCCCGGCATCGATACGGCTGGAGCACATCACTCGCACGATCCTCACGCTGGGGGAGTACTGCCTCCGGGACACCCCTGCCAGATCAGCCCCGGCATAGGCGCACCAGTTGCAGCAGAACGCCACCACTCTCGGCTGCCAGGGCCCCACTTCGGTCACTGGGTCCCCTGGACACCGTATGGCCTCTTAATCCTTACCCGGCCGGCCTTAGCAGCGAGCGAAGGAAGGTCGGGGGCAACGGTACAGATCACGAGCCCCTTTTTCTGGCTGGCCATGTTCGAAGCACCCAGAGCAAGGATTAAGTGCAGAGAGGTTCTCCCCTGGAACGCCATGAGGATAGTCGGTTTCATAAAGACCTCTCTGCTGGACTGGGACGGCCATGTGGTGTCTTCCATCTACCTCCCAGGATGCAACTTCCTCTGCCCCTTCTGCCATAACCGGGACATGGTGCTGCACCCGGAATCCTTAGAGGAGGTCCCCTTCCCGGTCATCGCCGACTACGTTCGCTCCAACTCCGAGTTCCTCGACGGGGTTGTGGTCACGGGCGGTGAGCCGACGATGCACAAGGACCTGCCCCACCTCCTCCGGCAGATCAAGGAGCTTGGTACCAAGGTGAAGCTGGACACCAACGGTACGAACCCCCGGATGCTTCGTGACATCATCGACGCAGGCCTCTTGGACTATGTGGCCATGGACCTCAAGGCCCCCCTTAATGAGAGGTACGATGACCTTGCCGGGGTGAAGGTCGACCTGGAGAGCATCAAGCGCTCCATTGAGATCCTGGAGACATCGGGAATAGATCATGAGTTCCGCACCACCGTTGTGCCTATTCTGCTGACCGCTCAGGACGTGGAGTCCATGGCCGCGTACATAGGTGGCACCAAGAGGTACGCGCTCCAACAGTTCCGTCCGGGCAACACCCTGGACCCGAACCTGAATGCCGTGAAACCATACTCCGGAGCGGCCCTCAAGGGAATGGCCGAGACCGCTGGCCGTTACGTACGCAAGGTCATCATACGCGGCGATATCTAAAGAAGAAATCATTATCAATAGCATCATCGAGCCGCCAAGCTTTTTGTATCATTATCGTTGATTTTTATCGCATAACAATTATGTTAAGGGGACATTGATTTGGAGCAGACACCAAGGTTAAAGACCAACATTGAAGGCTTCGACAGGATACTGGAGGGAGGCATCCCTCAGGGGCACATCGTCCTTATGGCCGGTACTCCCGGTACCATGAAATCTTCCCTTGTGTACTATATGCTCTACAACATGGCCAAGGAGAACGGGACCACCTGCGTCTACGTCACCTTGGAGCAATCCCGTAATTCCCTGCTGCGCCAGATGGAGAAGATGGGCATGCGCACCGAGGACGTCAAGCAGAACCTTCACGTCCTGGACCTAGGCCTGATACGCAAGAACCTCAGGTACGCAGCGGGCGGTGAGTCCTGGATGCAGGTTTTTAAGGGGTACCTCAGCTCCCTTAAGAACGACATGAACTTCAGCGTCATAGCCATCGACTCCCTAGGGGTCCTGGAGACGATCTCGGACATGAGCAACAGACGCACCGACCTGTTCTACCTGTTCGAGTGGCTGAGGGACCTCAACTCCACCGTCTTCATGATATCCGAGATATCTTCGGACCGGCTCTTTGAGGGAGCATACGACGAAGGATACCTGGCGGATGGAATAATCACGCTGAAGATGCAGGTGGTACGGGAAGTGGAGACGCAGAGGAGGATACGCTGCGTAAAGATGAGGGAGACCAACCACGACCCCTCCTACTACTCGCTCTTGTTCTCCGGTTGCAGGTTCCAGGTCACTAAGGCTATAAGTGAGTAAGACCGGTGTTCAGATGCCCAGGATCCTGGAGTGCGCTAGGTGCGGTGCCGGAATAAGCCACACTGACTCTCAGTGCTGGCGTTGCGGTGAGCCGTTGAAGGGCAACCCTAAGGCCAAGGCCCAGCCTGCTGGAGGGAGGAGCTCGGGGGCGGGCATGAAGGACATAAAGGACCTGCGGCCAAAGGAGATCTCCAATACGAACACTTCCCTGCGTCCGTTGGTAACGGGCGATTACAATGGGAGGGAGAAGGAGCTCCAGGACCGCGAGAAGGAGCTGAGGGAGGCCATGGACGCCCTGGAGGAGGAGTCCAAAGAGCTGGAGGCCGTGGCCATGGAGCTGGAGAAGGAGCGCCTGTCCATCGAGGCCTCGAGGAAGCGCATCCAGGAGCGAGAGGACGAGCTTGACGCCATGGCCCTGGTGCTGCAGGAAACGGCAATGGCAGCACAGGAATACCAGAAGACCATGAAGGCGGACAGGGAGGGGCTCCAGCGCTTCAAGGAGCTGATGGCCCACCAGGCCGAGCTGGGAGCGGTCCTGGAAGAGGAGAGGGCCCGCATCCGGCGCTCGATCGAGAGGGACATGGCAGACCAGCTCAGCCGCATCGCTCAGCTGGAGGCGGAGCTGAAGGCCGCCAATGCCATTATCAGGGAGTCGCAGGGATCAACGGACCCATCACCCATAGATATCGACCAGATATTAAGCGAGGTCACGCAGACCCTGAGCTCCCAGATCGGAGCGGGAATGCCCGGGGGCCAGGTGGACCGCCGTGTCGGGACCGGCATAGAGGGCCTGGACAAGCTTCTCTCAGGGGGCATCCCCGTTGGAAGCGTCGTGCTCATCAACGGTCCCGCGGGGAGCATGAAGACCTCCCTGGCATATCATATCCTGCACCACTCCGCACGAGACAAGGTAAAAGGAATGTTCCTATCGCTAGAGCAGGACCGCGATTCCCTGCTCAGACAGATGGAGAGGCTCGGCATGCCGCGCGAGGAGTCCCTGGATGATCTGATGGTGGTCGACCTTGTCGATCTCCGGCGAAGCATGGAGGGTCAGAGCGGGGACTGGAGGAACATCATCCAGCGCTATATAGAGAACGTGATGAAGGAATGTCCTTTCCAGCTTCTCGCATTGGATTCCCTGGAATCGTTCATCTCCATGAGCGAGGTCAAGTTCTCTCGCATCGAAACCCAGGACCTGTTCGACTGGTTCCGCTCCCTGGGATTGACGGCCTTCGTGATATCGGAGACCCCTATGGCCAAGCTGGAGAACGACGGGGCCATGGAGCTGTACGTGGCCGATGGCGCGTTGGAGCTGGCCCTCAAGGAGGTGGGGGACTCGCACATCCAGAGGTGGATACGGTGCATCAAGATGAGGGGTGCGAACATTGATCCCCGATTCCACAACATGATGCACGCGGGCAACACCTTCATACTGAGTCTGCCCATGATGAGGGCCTCCCCTCAATTCGGGGAATGATACCAAGCTACTCGGGGATTAAATATCCTTAGGCCAATTAATTAAGAAAGGAGTGAACACCTTGCAGATCGAGCGAGTGAGGACTTACATTCAGAACTTCGATGAGAACCTCCAGGGCGGGATACCCAAGAACCAGGTGGTCCTGCTCACTGGTACGCCAGGAACCATGAAGTCCTCGGTGGCGTACAGCATACTGTACTACAACGCGCTCGAGAAGGGGATAAAGTCCGTGTACATGACCCTGGAGC
Source organism: Methanomassiliicoccales archaeon PtaU1.Bin030 (assembly GCA_002067635.1). Classification (GTDB taxonomy): domain Archaea; phylum Thermoplasmatota; class Thermoplasmata; order Methanomassiliicoccales; family Methanomassiliicoccaceae; genus UBA6. Next base: position 9,637 of record MVRB01000082.1, read on the forward strand.
AGTCCCGGGAGAACCTCCTG
>MVRB01000083.1 GCA_002067635.1 Methanomassiliicoccales archaeon PtaU1.Bin030
ATGACCACGAGCATGGTCAGGGGCATGAGCTTCATCTGGGTGGTGGACATCTCCATCGACTTCTTCATGATCTTGGGCTGCTCCTCGGTGAGCTTCTTGATCTTGTACTTGTTGTTCTCCAGCCTTGCCTTCTGGAACTCCTTGTTGAAGGCGTTCACTATCTTCTGGCTCTCGGCCTGACCAACATAGTCGGTGAAGAAGTGCCGGACCAGGATGGTGGCGGCGGTCATGATGATGCCCGTCAGGAACAGGGTCACCACAGGCATGCTGCCGCCGAAGCCGACAGTGGGTTCGAACACATATCCTACGATCGTTCCCAACCAGTGACGCAGGTCCTGGTCGAAAAGGATGAACATTGCGAGCACGAACGTGAAGATGGTGATGAACGTGCTCATCTGCTTCTTGGGGTCAGGCGCTGGCCTGGCACCAGGTACGGTAGCGTCCATCTATCACTCGCCTCCGAAGAACCCTCTTAGCATGGGGTGCATTTCCATCATCTGCTCTCTACCTAATGCCTCATAGAACTGTATAAGGATACCTACGGCCAGGAGCACACCGGTACCGGAGGCGTTACCCACCGTACCTATCAGGTCCGCTCCCGCTGCCAGTGCTCCCACCAGCGCACCGGATATGACCGTCACCACTGGAATGTATCGCTCCAATACTCTCTTCAAGACACGGGGGTCGCGCCTGAACCCCGGTATCTGCAGGCCGGAGTTCTCTATCTGCCGGGCCACGGCCTCCGGTCCCATGTTGGTGGTCATGATCCAGAACTTTGCGAACAGTATGGAGCCGCCGATCATCACTCCCAGATAGATCAGCACCTTCGCCAGGATCTGTAGCGAGCTATGGCCATATACCATGGAGGAGTACTGCACCGGATCAAGCATCGGCAAAAGCCATCCCGCCAGACCGTTCGGCGTGGACAGATACCATGCTAGACCGCCCGCAGGTGACGAACCGGATTCCGCCGTATAGTATCCTAGTAAGGGGTTATGACCCAGGATCGGCACCTGCTGCAATGTGCTGTTGGTCCAGAACAGCAGCGCGAACATGCTGACGTTAGCCAGGACCGCCGCCATCAGGATGACTGGGATGTTAGACGCGTATAGCAGTTTGATGGGATAACGTCCTCTAGCACCACGTGCGGTTCCATGGGCCAGGGGGAGCTCGATCCTCGCGGACTCCACGTATGCCACGAACAGGAAGATGGCAATGGTGCCCACCAGCGCTATTATCGGATTGGGGCTCTGCAGTAATATGGACTCATAGCCTCCCGAGGCCATTGTACCTGCTGGAACGTTAATCAGATAGAATATGGTCTTCGGGATGGTACCCGCCGGCGGATTGCTGGTGCTGACCGGAAGGCTGCCATCCACAGGGTTCCAGTTCACAGTCCCTGTGAATATGGCCTGCGCTACTCCCGCCGCGATGAACAGCGAGATGCCGCTCCCTATGCCCCATTTGGAGACGACCTCGTCCATCAGGAACACCAGGTACGAGCCCACGAACAGCTGTATTATGATTATCAACCGGGCGATGTTCTCGCCGCTGAAGGCGCCGGTAGCGCCTACGACGCTGTCCATGCCGGTGATGAGGGCGTCAGAAGGTACCAGGTATCCGAACACCTGCGGGACCGCCTCTACTAGTATCATCACTATGACCAGGAACTTCTGGGTTCCCTGGTATACCGCCTTGTCCTCATCATTGGTGAGGTCCAGCTTGATGATCTTGGCGCCGACGAACAGCTGCATGATGATCGAGGCGGTGACTATCGGACCAATGCCCAGGTGCATGAGGGAGCCTTGGGCCCCAGCAAGTATCGCCCGGTAAGGACCGAACAGATCTATGACGTTCTCTTGGTCCAGCCCATACAGGTACACATTGGTCATGACGAAGTAGAAGACCAGCATCAGGATGACCCACAGGAGCTTGGTCCGGAAGTGCACGTGCCCTTCCGGACGCTTTACTGCTGGGAGCCTATCCGTCAGCGGTTTCAACTTGTACAGTCTACTTGTGCTATGCTCGTCGGCCATATTTATCACTCGTAGCGAACCACGACTACGGTTGGGCTACCGAGCCCCCCGCAGCCTCGAGCTTTTCCTTCGCTCGGGCCGAGGACTCGGCAACCACTACATCGAACGAGTTTGAGACCTTCCCGAATCCCAGGAGCTTGTCCACGCCCATATTGGCAAGGTTGATTTTTACTTTACCGTCCTGGTTCACAGCGAAGCCCTGCTTCAGTAGCTCCTCTAGGCGCTCCTCAAGGTCACCGACATTAAGGGTGATCTTGGCGGAAACGACCTTCTGCGGGCGCTTGAAGCCGTGGCGGCCGAAGTGCAGCGGGTCGTACTTGAGCACGGATATTGTCTTGTGTTTGTGTAGGCCGGCGTTCCCGTGACCTCCGATCTTGCCCGCTCCTCTGCCGCTCTTCTTCCCACGTCCATGGGTCCTGCTCCCTCTGAACTTGTTAGTTCTGCTTGGCATGTCTAGCACCTCACAGCATTCTCTCGATGAGGGCGTTGATCTTGTCGCCCCTGTACCCCAGGGACCCATGGGTCTTGAGGTCCTTTTTCACAGCCTCGTACCCCTTGGCGGGAGGATGCAGCCTGAAGATGGGCTTGATGTCCTTCAGCTCGGAGTACTTGGTCTCGTCCTTAACCACGCTCTTGGCGAACTCGTCCACCGTGGCGAACCGGGAGTTGGCTCCCATGTAATCGTCGTCGATGGGCTTGTCACCCATGAGCCGGCCGCGGGTCCTGATCATCTTGACGAGGGTCTCCTCGGAAACCTCCCCCCAGGTGATGAAGTCCTTGGCCTTCTGCAGCATACCCTTCATGGCATCGTTCTCGGGGATGATGACGCAGTGGTTGACGCGGGTGAGGCGGAGCATGCACATCGTGTCCTCGATGTCCTTGTTTATCTTTCTGTGTCCGCGAACTCTGATGACCGCGAATGCCATTTTAATCACGCTTCCTTGAGCGCGGCGGGATCGCCCTCGATGGGGGTACCAGCCACGTGGACCCTGGTAGGTCCGCTGATAATCTTGAGGCGCTTCTCCTGCTCTTCGGTGATCCTAACCTCGGAGGTCCTCTTCAGAGCATCGAACGTCGCCAGCGCATAGTTGACGGTGGTCTTGGTGTGCCCTCGGGCGAAGCCCCAGGAGTCCTTGACCCCAGCCAGGCCGAGGATGCTCTTGGCGACGTCACCGACGGCCAGCCCGATACCGCGAGGCGCCGGCTTCAGGGTGACCTCGACCGAGCCGGTAGTGCCGGTGACGGTCATGGGCAGGGAGTGGGCCGTTCCGCAGCCGCATTCCCAGGACCCGCAGCCTCTCTTGATCTCTATCATGTTGAGCTTGGCGTTGTCGATCGCCTTCCGGATGGTGGGGCCGACCTCCTTTCCCTTGGCACGGCCCAGGCCGACGAAGCCGTCGCCATTGCCTACGCAGCTGGTGACCGCGAACCGGACCCTACGCCCGGAGTCGGTCATCCTCTGGACCATGTTGAGGTCGATGACCTCGTCCTTCAGTTCCGGCAGGAGGATGTCGACGATCTCCGGCTCCCTCAGCGGAAGCTTGGTGGCCAGGGCCTGGCTCATGGTGGTGATCTCACCGCTCAGGACCATCTTGCCCAGTTTTGTCTTCGGATTCCATTCTGCCATCTCAGTTCGCCTCCATCCGGCTCTTGACCTCTTCTATCATCTTGCTCAAGCTCTCATCGATGTGGGCACCGTTGATCCTCTCCTGGACGGGGAGTACCTCCTCTCCATGGGGGATGATGATGCCCGCGTCGAGCATGCCCTTCAGGGCGGCGAAGACCGATGAGCCCTTCGCCGGCCCCTTCAGGCCTATGTCCAGGACCGCGTTCTCGACCCCTTTCTGGGATGCCCTCTTGCCAGCCAGGTAGCCGGTGAGGTAGGCTGCGGGGAGGTTGCCCGTGGCACCGGTCCACCCGAGCTTGACCAGCTCCTTG
>MVRB01000084.1 GCA_002067635.1 Methanomassiliicoccales archaeon PtaU1.Bin030
GATGCTCCCGGCGTTCTTGGAGATGTCCAGGTTAGGGAACGCCCTCATGGCCTGGCCGTCCTCCTGCCTGATGATTATGGCCCCGTTCTCGTAGGCTATCCACTGCTGCACGTAATACCGGTTGGGGGCGTACAGCTCTATCTTCCCCCCGCCGGAGACGTCCACCGCGACATCCCCTGTAGTGGTGGCATAACTGAACTGGATGTTAATACCTGTTGTGCCCACTCCTTGTGGGACCCGCGATATAAGTCCTGCCGTGGGAGTGGCGAACACCGGCACCCCCTCCGAGCCCACGGTTATGGGCGCGTACATGTTGAGCGAGGTATCGCCCGTCGTCCTCTCCTGAGCGATCATGCTGTCGACCTTCCCCTTGAGCTCTCCGAACTGGTCCATGACCTTGTTCATATGCGAGCGCTCGTTGTCCAGCATCCATGCAGGGACATAGGAATTGACGATCAGGGACATGAACGCCAGGAAGACCAGCAGGGCCATGATCGTACCAATGGTGGAGGCGACCCCTTGGCGGTCCTTCCTTAAGAGAGCTACTCTGCGAGATCTTGTCAGAGCCCTAGTGCGCACTGGTACCACCATAACCCTTTACTCCACAATCGAGCGTTGAAAAACATGGGCCTCATCTTAAAGCCTTCTAGCTGGATTGCAAAAACACATAGTGACCTGCTGGAACAGATAATTATATTCAAGATTGCACATGTATTAAGGCAGCATGGCCAAAGGGAGCGCGGTGATTATCACAAGCGTGAACGAAGGGCCTATAGGCTAGCATCCGGACCCCTCCCTATCGATTATCGGAACGCTTCCGGTCCCCCTAGCATTCCATCTTCCTAGGTCGTCCCGACTAGGAAGATTTATAATGCGAGTGCCGTTTACTGACCGGCAACGCCGCAGTAACTCAGCTGGGAGAGTGCAAGACTGAAGATCTTGAAGTCGCTGGTTCAAGTCCGGCCTGCGGCACTCTTTATTATTTTCTGATCCCCGGTGCAAATCTCTATTAGTGGTCCCGGTTATCGCCTCTGGGGCGAAACAATGCAGCTAATGGGGTTTGAGACCAACACCATCGAGGCCAAGCGCTTCTCCAAGGCTGGGGAGCACATGGCGAACATCCGCATCGATCATAACAGCACGGTCACTCAGATAAGCCGTTCCTCCGATAGGACGGCCTCCGTGGAGTTCAGGTTCACCGTCAACTATGTGGGGATGGGCTACATCAAGATAGAGGGAAACGTCCTCTTGGAGGGCGAGGTCGATCCGCTTATTAAGGAGTGGAGCGCCACATCGTCGATGCCCAACGAGGACGCGAACATCGTGCACAACATCGTGGTCTCCAACTGCATTCCCACCGCGCTTCTCATCGCCCGGGACATAAGGCTACCTCCGCCCTTCCCCCTGCCTCGCATCAACATCGAGAAGAAGGCCGGACCCGCCCCGCGAACCCAGCCGGGGCCGGAGTTCGCCTGAGGGATCAGAACAAGGGTCGGCAGGCCTGTTGATCGCTCTGAGCGCGTACCTCGCCGACCTTAGGACGCACCCTCATTTGATGTGGTCCAGAGCGAAGGACCCTATGCTGAGGCCGTGACGGGTGGCAGTGTATCGGATGTAAGACCGAGACTGCACATCGGTTATACCCTTGACCATGAAGAACAGCTTCAGCTGGTCGACCTTGAAGTCCACCATCCCGTCCATGATGGAGCCGAGCATCTGTATCTCCTGCTCCCCGTGCATGCCCTTCTCGATGGTGTACATGGAGACGGCCCGGTCCCTCTTCCTCCGGCCGCAGAAGGGGCTCAGGAAGCGGAACGCGGTGTTGGGGTCGGAGTAGGCGATAAGCGTGGAGATGGTGCGGAAGGCAAGGCGATAGTACTCGTGCTTCTCCCGGAAAGCCTTGGCCGCCTCGTCCACCGCCTCCATGATCCTGTCGTGAGCGGTGGGCTCGTCAATATATACGGTATATTTGTCCACGGTGGTGTCGCCCATGCTCCGGGAGTAGGAATCGATGTACCGGACCAGGCCCAGGGCCTCGTAGTCCTCATACGACGGTAGGACCAGCTTCATCTCCTCCCGAAGGTCCGCGGTGGTCTTGTCGGTGGAGACCCAGATGGCGGGGATGCCCTTCTTCAGTCCCTCGGCGATGAACTGGTTCACCATGGTCTCCTTGCCAACGAAGGGAGGGCCGTGCACCAGCACGTTGGAGCCGAAGGGGATGCCTCCCAGCAGAAGATCGTCAAAGCGGGGGTTGCCGGTCTTGACCTTGGCAGAATCGGTCTCCAGAGCAATATCCGCCTCCTTGTGCTTCAGCTCCTCCTCGATCGCCCCCTGCTCCCTGGCCCTCAGCTCGGCCTCCTTGCTGCGGATGTAGTCCTCCTTGGCTTTGAGGTCCCGCTCCTTCTTTTCCACCTCCGCCTTCAGCTCGTCAAGGCGCTTCTTAAGCTCCGCCTCCTCCAGGCCTCCGGTGATGCGCTTGGCCTCCTCCAGGCGGCGCTTCTCCTCGGTGACCTTTCGCTCGCGGAAGCTGAGGTCCTCCTCCCTGCGGGCCAGCTCGTTCTCGCGATAGCTCAATATCTCTTTCAGTCCCTTGAGCTCATCTTCCCTCTCGTTCAGGAGGTCCTTCAAGCTGTTGACGGTCTCCTGAAGCTCCAGGGCCCGTCTCTCCTTTTCCTGCAGGCCCCTGAGCTTCTGCTCCATCTCCTTGGTGGCCTCTGGCTTGGACATCTTGGAGAGCTTCAGCTCGTCATCGCGCAGCTTCAGCTCTATCTCCTTGGCTCTCAGGTCCGCCTCTGCCCGCTCCAGCTGGGCACGCAGCTCGGCCTCCCTCTTTTGTGCCTCGGCCATCTTCTCACTGAGCTCGGCCTTGCACCGCTCCAGCATCACCGGGTCGCCAGCGCCGTTGAGGTTGATCGCCCTCTCTCTGGCGTCCAGCTCGTTCTCCTTCTCCCGGAGCTGGGCCTCCCTTTCCCGAAGCGCCTCTGGTGTCGTGGCTACGGCTCGGTCCCTGAGCTCAAGGTTCACCTTGGTCAAACGCTCGACCTCGGCCCTCAGGCCGGCGACCTCCTGGTCACTGGTGGACCCCCCACCGGAGGATACCATCTTCTTAAGAGAATCTATCTCCGCCTCATACTGGGCTATCTTCTGCCTCAGATCAGGGTCCAGGTCAAGAAGGTTCGTGGTGTTATAGAAGGTGGGCTGTTCAGAGGGATCCTCCTCCAACCATGCCATCAGGGTGGACTCCCCAGCCATCCATTTGCGCAGATCGTCAGCTCTAGCTACGGCGATGTCCCCTGAGTTCGGGACGTTGGCTGTTGCATCTCCGTCGGCCTCGGAGGCACCCTCCTCTCGGGCCTTTCTTTTACGGGCCAATTGCGCACCTGTCGTTCTTAGGTATCCTGGAAAGCGTTCGAGGGCATATTAACGATTTCCTGCTATTTTATTCTGAATTGATAATACGTCCCGCCCCTATGGGGCGGGGTGAAAAATGGTCCAAATATTGACCTATCCAGCATGCCAATCAGTCCGGATAGCTAGAAACAAAAACATATATACCGACAGCCTCATTCGATTAGGATAGCGAGAGCGTCGCGTGGAGTTCTAAGCATGGAGAAGCAGATACATGTCAAGATCGACAAGAAGAGCGACTTGACTCTCCGTGAGGTGCTCAGGAAGATAGAGGAGATCCAGGCCGAGCATCCCGAACTGGACGTATTCTTCGACGGGGACATATACGCGATCTGCAGCCGTCCCCGCAAAGTTCCCGAAAAGCTATGATATTTTCTTGACGGTCTTCGTACCCTCCGTTCTCGGTACAGCCTCATCCCCTTCTGGTAGGTTAAAGTTCTGGTGCCTCGACCCCTTCCGCAGGCGAAACCAGGACCGGCGTTCCGTTTCCAGACCCATGTTGGCCACGGTCAAAGAAAGCTAAGCTTAATATGGCTGATATCATCACCATATAATGACGGGCGGTCGATGACCTCAACGGGACGCACCTGCCGGTCTTTCGATGCTCTCGTCGAAGTGCTGAGTGGATGATCATGAAGAAGAAGGACCTCCTCAAGAAGACCGTCAAGCACGTTGACGCGACCAAGTACGACTCCACGCCCATCATAGACAGCATGCGC
>MVRB01000085.1 GCA_002067635.1 Methanomassiliicoccales archaeon PtaU1.Bin030
ATGGGCGAGACGGACAGGTGATCACAGATGTACATCGATATTTGGCAATTCCTCGGTGGCCTCGTTCATTGGCTCTTCGTGGATATCATTGGACCCATCGTAGGATGGATCGGCTTCCACGGACTGGAGAGCTGGCTGGGCAGCCCCGGGGTACTGAACTTCGTGACCATCCTGTTGGTCGCGCTTATCGTCTTCACTGTAGGGATGCTAGTGGCGATCACTCACATCTGGCAAGAGCGTAAGACGCTCGGGCGCCTTATGGATAGGCGAGGTACCCAGGTCGGACCCATAGGTCTGTTCCAGAACTTCGCTGACGGCCTCAAGGTGCTGGTGAAGGAAGCCATCATTCCGGATGCCGCCGATGCCCTCGTCTACAATGCGGCACCGGTCATCATCATCGGCGTCTCCTTGTTCATGTTCGTCACCATCCCATACAGCCAGGGCTTTTACGTGGCCAATCCGCAGATGAGCGTCCTGTTGACGTTGGCCATCTTCAGCCTGGTACCGTTCGGGGTACTGATCGGAGGGTGGGCGTCCAACAATAAATACACGCTCATCGGCGGCCTTCGTGCCGCAGCCCAAATCATCGCTTACGAGATCCCCCTTCTTCTCTCGGTGATAGGCGTTATCATCCTCGCCGGAAGCCTGAACTTCATGGACATAGTGGCCTATCAGCAATCTCATGTCTGGATGGTGGTCCCCATGATCCTCGGCTTCGTCGTGTTCATCATTTCCATGAACGCCGAGCTGGAAAGGGTCCCGTTCGATCTCCCAGAAGCGGAGGCGGAACTTGTGGAAGGGTGGATGACCGAGTTCGGAGGCATGAAGTTCGGTCTTATCATGATGTCCGAATACGCCCGTGGTTTCGTTGGCGCTTCGATCGCCACATTGCTGTTCCTGGGGGGCTGGGACATGCCGTCCTTCCTGCAGTTCATCCCTGATGAGCTTTGGTTCCTGGCAAAGGTGTTCGCGGTGTTCGGCCTCTTCATATGGATCAGGGGTGCGATGCCCCGTGTGAGGACCGATCAGATACTGGCCATCGGCTGGAAGAGGTTGTTGCCCCTAGCGGCCATCAATATCTTCATAGCGATAATCTTCAAGACCCTGGGGTGGTTCTAAATGGCTGAAGCCCAGAAGACACGAAAGGACAAGGAGTTGGGCCTTACTGGCTTCATCCTAAAGCCGATGCTGCTCACCCTGAAGCAAACCATAAAGTCGACCATCCACCGGCCTCAGACCGTGCAGTACCCATGGGAGAAGATAGTCCTCCCTGACGTCTTCCGCGGTCGTCCTGGGCTGATCTTCGACAAGTGCATCGGCTGTGGCATATGCGTGCGCATCTGCCCTACCCGGTGCATCGATCTGGTCACGGTGGACGACCTCAAGAAAGAAGAAGGGAAACCGGCGGAGAAGGTCAAGCGACCACGCGTGAACGTTGGCCGGTGCATGATGTGCGGCTACTGCGCCGAATACTGCCCCACCAAAGCCATGATTGTAACGCCGGAGTACGAACTGGCATCATGGACCAGAGAGGAAATTATCTACGATCCTTACAAACTGCAGTTCCCGGGTGTACCCGGTAACGAAGTCCATATCATCGAGGTGCTTCCCTCCGAGCTGAAGAAGGAAGGTGTTGTTCCCAGGCCCAACACCGAGAACAAGGACCTTCCCATACTGGAGGAGAAGAAGTGCATCAGCTGCTCGCGGTGCGCTAAGGACTGCCCGACTGAGGCGATTGTGATGAAAGAGTTCGGAGTGAATGAGAAGGGCAGGCCGATCAAGCGGCCGGTCATCGACAAGGAGAAGTGCGTCTCCTGCGAGACCTGTGTGGAAGTATGTCCTAAGGATGCCCTCACCATGTCGGAGGTGCTGTAAATGCCGCTCGAGTGGGACCTGATCGTATTCCTGTTCATCTCCGCGGTGGCCATCGGGGCTGCCCTGGCAGTCGTCTGGTCCAAGGAGGTCGTACGCAGCGTGGTGTTCCTGGCGCTGGTGTTCCTGTGCATCGGGTTCACCTACGTCTTCCTGAACGCCGAATATCTTGCCGTTGTGCAGATCATGATCTATGTCGGTGCGGTGTCGGTCCTTATGCTGTTCGGTATCATGCTGACGAAACGCCGTCTGCTCGGAGGTGACCGGTGTGAATAAGCGCAACGCGCTGCTCGCCGGCACGCTCTTGCTGTTCCTGGTCATCATCTTAGGGTCCATACTCGCAGCCCAGTGGCCTGCGGGGACCCTTGGTCTGACCAACAGCAACGACCTCGCGGCCCTCCTCTTCAACGAGTACGGCGTCGTGGTCCTGATAGTCGGCATCGTCCTGTTCGTCTCCATGCTAGGCGGCGTATACCTTGCCCAGGAGGAGGATAGGAGATGATCGCGATAGAGTACTTCCTAGGTCTGTCAGCGATCCTGTTCGCGATAGGGGCCATGGGCGTGCTGGTTAAGAAGAACGCCATCGTGGTGTTGATGTGCATTGAGCTCATGCTGAACGCCGCCAACATCAACTTCGTGGCCTTCTCCGCCTATTACGGCGACCTTACCGGGCAAGTGTTCGCTCTCGTGTCCATCGCCATAGCGGCAGCAGAGGTCGCGGTCGGTCTGGCCATCATAATGAACCTGTACAAGACTCGGGATACCATCGGTCTCGATGAGATCAGCCTCCTGAGGTGGTAATAGTGTATTGGAGCGAGCTAGCATGGTTGATCCCCATCTTTCCTCTGATCGCGTTCGTGGTCATCGGGTTCTTGGGGAACAAATTGTTCAAGAAAGCTGAGGGAGGAGGGTATGTGGCCATCGCCATGGCGGCGGTTTCCTGCTTCATATCCCTGATGGTAGCTTATGAGATCCTTAGCGGCGGATACCCAGGTGAGTTATTTAAGCAGAGCCTGCTTTGGATAAATGTCCCCGGGCAGGACCTGAGCTTCACCTTCAATGTGGGCATCTACATCGATACCCTGACCGCCCTGATGCTGATCGTGGTGTCATTCATATCCACCCTGGTCGTCATTTACTCCGTAGGCTACATGCACGAGGAGGGGGAGAAGAAGCGCCGGTACTACGCGATCATATCCCTGTTCATCGGCGTCATGCTGGGCCTGGTCCTGGCGTCCAACTACCTGCAGATGTTCATCTTCTGGGAGCTGGTCGGCCTGTGTTCCTACCTGCTCATCGGGTTCTGGTACACCAAGCCCTCCGCGGCCTCCGCGGCCAAGAAGGCCTTCCTGGTCACCCGGGTCGGCGATATAATGTTCATGCTCGGCCTGTTCATCTTCTTCGTCGGCTTCGGCGGGAACCTGGACTACGAGCACATCTTCAACTACAACTTCGAGGACTTCGTCGGAGGGAACAGCATGCTGACCCTCGGCACCTTCTTCATCTTTGGAGGTGCGGTCGGTAAGTCCGCCCAGTTCCCCCTGCACGACTGGCTTCCTGATGCCATGGAGGGCCCGACCACGGTCTCGGCCCTTATCCATGCAGCCACCATGGTCAAGGCCGGTGTGTACCTCGTGGCCCGTTCCTACCCCGTGATGGTGGAGACGCCGGACACGATGCTCATAGTTGCCATCGTTGGAGGTATAACTGCCCTGATGGCAGCGACCATGGCGCTGAACAACCCCAACATCAAGAGGGTTCTGGCCTACTCGACCATCAGTCAGCTGGGATACATGTTCCTGGCACTGGGGACGGGCGGGTACTTCTTTGCCCTGACCCAGGAGGCTAACGCCGGGTACACCTCCGGCATGTTCCACCTGATGAACCACGCGTTCTTCAAGGCCCTGCTCTTCCTGAGCGCCGGTGCGGTCATCCACGCCGTGCACACTGAGGACATGCGCCTCATGGGAGGGCTGTCGAAGAAGCTGAAGATAACTTCCTTGGTGATGCTGATAGGTTGCATATCCATCGCCGGTATCCCACCGCTTTCCGGGTTCTGGTCCAAGGACGAGATCCTGGCCTCGGTGTGGGAGACCGGAGCGGAGAACCCCATATTCTATCTGCTTTACATAATGGGCATATTGACCGCGTTCATGACCGCGTTCTACATGTTCCGCCTGTGGTTCATGACCTTCAAGGGAGAACCTCGCGACCACCATGCATACGATCATGCGCACGAGGCCCCCAAGGTGATGTGGGTGCCCCTGGCCATCCTTGCCGTCCTGGCGTTCGGCTCGGGTTTCGCCCTGTTCATGGGCTTCGGGGAGGCCATCGTCCCCAATATAGAGCACTGGCATGCGCACTCCGAGGACGTCGCCGGCATACTGACGACGATATTCTCGGAGTGGCAGACCTATCTGTCCATCATCGCGGCGGCCTTAGGTATCTATCTGGCCTACCTGATGTACATGAAGAAGTCCATCAACCCCGATGTGTTCGTGGCCACCCCTGGACGTAAGAGGGTGTATGACTTCCTCCTTGCCAGGTACGGCTTCACCGCCGGTTACGACTGGATAGGTCTGAAGGTCGTCTACGGGCTGTCCCTCGTGGTGGATTGGTTCGACCGCAAGGTCATCGACGGCATCGTGAACGGCTTTGCCACTATCACGGTGCGCCTGGGCAATGTCCTTAGAAAGGGGCAGACCGGGTTCGTTCAGACCTATGCGGGGGTTGTATTAGCGGGTGTATCGCTGATCGTAATCCTCCTCTTTTTACTCGGAGGTCTGATTTAGATGTTAGAGAACGTACCCATCTTGTCCCTGCTGCTGATCGTCCCGTTCATTGGAGCAATGGTGACCCTGCTGCTGGGAACTTCGCCCAAGGCCTCCAAGTACCTAGCCCTGGCCTTTTCAGGGATAACGCTGGCCCTATCAGTGCTCCTGCTGTTCAACTTCTCCCTGAGCTCCACGGAAGCGTTCCAGTTCAGGGAGAACTACGTTTGGATCCAGCAGCTGGGGATATCGTACAACCTGGCAGTGGACGGGATCAGCCTGCCCATGGTCTTCCTGTCCGCCCTGCTGGTGTTCCTCTCCATACTGTTCTCCTGGGACGTGGAGGAGAGGACCAGGACCTACATGGGCCTCATGCTGATACTGGAAGTGGGAGTGCTGGGCGTCTTCATGGCCCTGGACTACTTCCTCTTCTATGTGTTCTGGGAGGTCGTCCTCATACCTATGTATTTCCTCATAGCGATATGGGGAGGTCCCAGCCGGGCCTACGCCTCGATAAAGTTCTTCATATACACCCATATCGCATCGCTGGTGATGCTGCTCGGTATCTTCGCCCTGTACTTCACCGCATCCCCCCTGCTGGGCTCTCCGAGCTTCGGCATGGAGTCTATCGCTTCGGTGGCCGGCAGCTTCGGTCACGATCTAGCACTGATCGTGTTCTCAGCGCTCCTGTTCGGCTTCATCGTCAAGATGCCGATGGTGCCGTTCCACACTTGGTTGCCGGACGCGCACGTGCAGGCCCCTACCGCAGGGTCGGTCCTTCTGGCCGGGCTCCTGCTGAAGATGGGGTCGTACGGTGTGATAAGGGTCTGCATAACTACCTTCAACGACCTCTCTCACGAGGCCACTATCATGGTCGCCCTGGCCGTAATAGGTGTGGTTTCCATCATCTATGGGGCGTTCGCCTGCCTGGCGCAGACCGACCTAAAGAAGATGGTCGCCTACTCCTCCATCAGCCACATGGGCATCGTCCTGCTGGGCATCGCTACCATGACTGAGCTGGGACTGGCGGCGGCCGTATTCCAGATGTTCTCTCATGGCCTGATCACAGCAGTGCTCTTCATGACCTGCGGCATGTTCCAGCATAAAGCGGGCACCAGAGAGATACCTTTGCTGGGAGGTCTAGCGCCGAAGATGCCCATCGTGGCCACCATCATGATGATCGGCTTCATGGCCTCCCTTGGGCTTCCCGGATTGGTCGGGTTCATCGCCGAGTTCTCGGTGTTCACCGCCACCTACAATATATTCGATCTGTGGGTGCTGATACCGGTGATGAGCGTCGCCATCACTGCAGCCTACTACATATGGGCCATGCAGAGGACCATTTTTGGGGATCTGACAACAAAGATCGACACCAAGCACATCCATGACTCGTACTGGTTCGAGACCATGCCGCTGGCCGTCCTCATCGGACTCATAGCGCTGTTCGGCATCTTCCCGTCCCTCCTCATGGATATCATCTTGCCGTCGGTCGCACCCCTTGCGGCGGTGATCTAAAATGGCAATCGATTACAGCGCACTATATCCCGTAATGGTCATGGTGGTCTTCGCCGCCGCCCTTCCTGCGGTCCACGCCGTCGCCAGGTCCAGCCGCGTACTGGCCGGTGTTTCGCTCGTGGGAATATTCGTGACCATGGCCCTGGAGCTGATGTACATAGTGTCCGGCGAATACCCCGTTGCCATCGGCGGCGCCTCCGTGGAGCTGCTGAGGCTGGATGTGTTCGCGGCGCTGTTCGCATTGGTGTTCCTGGCCGTCGCCTTCTATGTGGTCCTGGCCTCGGCCAGGTACGTGGAGAAGGACCGCCACCAGGCGGAGTATTTCTCGCTCATCATGCTGGCCACCGCAGGCATGATGGTCGTGGCCATGGCCGTGGACCTGATAGCCCTGTTCGCGGGCCTCGAGGTCGCTTCCATCTCCACCTTCGCCCTTACAGCCTTCCGCAAGAAGGACAAGAGGGGTGCGGAGGCGGGTGCGAAGTACTATGTCATAGGAGGGCTGTCATCGGCCATAGCCCTGTACGGCATTTCCCTGCTGTATGGGATAACAGGCACGACCAACATCGCAGGTATCAACACCGCCCTGGCCGGAATGGGCCCAGAGCTGGACATTGCCCTGCTGCTCGCCATAGGCCTTCTGATCGCCGGTTTCGGTTTCAAGGTAGCCCTTGTTCCGTTCCATATGTGGGCCCCGGACGTTTACGAGGGGGCTCCTGACCCCATCGCCGGTCTGCTCGCTGCAGGCTCCAAGAAGATGGGCGTGGTCCTCCTGTTCAAGGTCTTCTTGGTCGGCCTCATCGCCATCAAGGCGGACTGGCAGCTGCTGGCGGGAGTGGTGGCGGTTCTGACCATGACGGTCGGGAACGTTATCGCGGTCCAGCAGACCAATATCAAGAGGATGCTGGCGTACTCCTCGGTGGGGCAAGCTGGTTACATGATCATCGCTCTGGCGGTAGCCACACCCTATGCGGTCGAGGGCAGCATATTCCACATCATCACCCATGCCTTCATGAAGGGCGGGGCGTTCATGATCGTGGCCGCTCTCGCCTATGTGGCGCTGGGTGAGAACATCGCTAACTACAAGGGCCTGGCGAAGAGGGCACCGTTCCTGGCGATCTCCATGACGCTCCTGCTCTTCGCCTTAGCCGGCATACCGCCGCTGTCCGGGTTCGTGAGCAAGTTCGTCCTGTTCTCCGCGGCCATCGATGCTTCGCAGATCGCGGACCAGAGCTGGATGTTATGGCTTGCTGTTGCGGCCATCCTCAACAGCGCACTGTCACTGTACTATTACGTCCGCGTGATCAAGTACATGTACGTGGACGAGGGGTCCATAAAGGATAAGATCAAGGTCCCCTGGTCTATGACCGCCGCTGTTGCCATCTGCGTCATAGCGACCATCGTTCTCGGTGTGTGGCCTGACCCCGTGATAGACATCTGCGAGCAGGCCGCCAGAACATTGTTCGCCGGATGAGAGGACACTTCAAACCTTTTCTCTCCAACCCCTTAGGGCGTCGAGGACGGAAATTGTCCCGACCACCTTATCGTTTTTATCTACCACAACCAAGTTCGTGGCGTTCGACAGGTCCATCACCCTCAACGCATTGACGATGGAGTCCTCGTCCCGTATCTGAACGCAGGGCTGATTTCCAGTGAGCATGCAGGCTGCTATAAAGTCCATCATCTTCGCCTCCCTGAGGCTCACGCCCTTGGCCACCAGGCGCCCTATATCGCTGTCGCCCACCATTCCCAACAGCTCATCGCCGTCGAATACCAGAACGAGGCCGCTGTCCTTCCCGATCATCTCGGCCAGGGCGTCCTCCAACGAACCGTCGCTCGACAGCCTGGGAGGGTCTCTTCTCATGAAGGCCTTGACCTTCGGCACCTCTTCCTCCTCCATCATTTCTCGCATAGCTAAGCCTTCGGAACCGGAGGGATATATCCTTGCGGGTCCTTCAACCTCCTCTATTTCCGTATATCCGCCCTTGATCCCATGATAGGCGAACTGGCCAAGGCGGATGCGAAGCGTGCGATCTAAGATGCTTTCATTTCTATTTTGCCAGGCCAATAACGATTAAGTAATCCCTCCGTATTATCTCGCGCATGGCAAGCTGGGACGCTCATATTAAGGACGAGCTCCGCCTGGTCGAAGAGGAGATCGCGAGGAGCGTCGGCTCAAGGCAACCCATACTCAAAGAGATAGCCATGCATGTTATCCAAGGAGGGGGCAAGAGGTTGCGGCCGGGCGTTGCCATACTTTCCTTCCGGGCGGTTGGAGGGGAGGATATTGAGAGCGTCATCAAGGTCTCGGCCGGCGTCGAGCTTATTCACTCTGCCACCCTCATTCATGATGACATCAATGATGGCTCGGACACCCGCCGGGGACGCATAGCCGCTTACAAGAAATATGGGATCCAGAAGGCCATCATCACCGGCGATTTCCTTTTCGTCCAGGGCTTCCGCTTGGGTGCGTCCCACAATAACCGGGAGATAGTGGAGATGGTCGGCGATGCATGCACCGCCATGGCGGAAAGCGAGATCCTGCAGCTGGACGTTGAGCGCGATTCTGACCTGCCTCTCGAGACGTATATGAGGATCATCGACGGCAAGACCGCTCGGCCCATCATGGCGAGCGCGATGGTGGGAGCTTTCTTTGGTAAAGGGTCGGCGGACCAGATCGATGCCTTGGGCAAGTACGGATTGAACATCGGCTATGCCTTTCAGATCGTTGACGATATATTGGACATCGACGGACAGGAGGCCTCAATCGGGAAACCGCTGGGAATGGACATCCTGGACAGCAAGGCGAACCTTCCCCTCATGATCGCTATGCATAGGGGGGGAAAGGGGAGCGAGCGCATCAAGGAGATCTTCAAAGCTCCCAAGAAGACCTGGGAGGAGATCGATGAGGCCCTGGCCCTGGTGCGTTCCAGCGGAGCTGTGGATGAGGCCAGGAAGAATGCGGCGGACTTCCGGGACAAGGCCCTGAGCGCCCTGCATGATATTGCCCCTTCCAAGTACCAAGACAGCCTGAGGGAGCTGGCGTCCACGGTGCTGGAGCGTAGCAACTGATGAACACGGACTACGACGTGGTGATCGTCGGAGCGGGACCGGCGGGCAGCACCACGGCCGAGTACGCCGCCCTGGGCGGAGCGCGCGTCCTGGTCCTTGAGAGAAAGAAGGTTGTGGGGGAGCCGGTGGCATGCGGGGAGTTCCTTCCCTCTACCGAGGAGGTCAAGGCCATAATACCCAAGGCCGATGATCTGGATTCTCTTTTTGAGGTCCCCTCTACCTTGATCTCCAGGCCCATGGAGACGTTCCGCATTTACTCCCCCCGGGGCCGGTACTGGAACATCCCCTTCCAGGGATACACCACCGATAGGGACCGCTTCGACAAGCATCTCGCCTCCAAGGCCCGGAAGGCCGGGGCCACGGTTCTCACCAATACCCTGGTAACATCAGTACGGGGGAACGAGGTCCGGACGAGGGATGAGGCGTACCGGGCGAAGGTCATCGTGGGAGCGGACGGCCCGGTATCTCGGGTGGCCAAGGGCCTCGGCCTGCCTCCCAACAAGGTGCTGTACCCCGCGGTGACCCAGCAGGCTTTGGGGGACTTCGAGCCGGTCATGGAGATGCACTTCGGCATCGCCCCTGGCGCATACGCCTGGGTGCTTCCTAAGGGGAAGGGCGCCAATGTGGGGGCGGGGGTCTCCCCGAGATGGGCCGAGAGAAGGGCGGGAGATTACTTCCAGGACTTCGTGAAGACCAGGGGTTTGGAGACCGTGGGAAGGATGATGGGCAAGTACGTTCCCTCCAGCGGGCCAATCCCCAGGTCGTCCACTGCGGACGGCATGCTGGTGGGCGATGCTGCCGGCCATGTGATAGCGGTCAACGGCGGGGGGATCCCCATCGCCATGATATGCGGACGCTTGGCAGGCCGTGCGGCCGCGGACCGCGTGAACAAGGGAACGCCTCTGTCCCGCTACGAGGAGCTGTGCCGGAGGCAGGTGTACAAACCCCTGCGGACCGCGGTCCACACTCAATGGCTGGCCTCCTTCTTCTTCGGGAGCCCCCGACGCCTAGAGTTCTCCATGGTGGTCCTGGGGGAGCGGAGGATGGGGAACATCCTCAGGTGCCGACCCTCATTCCCGTGAGCGGAAGGAGCGCAGAGAGCTGCCGCAGATGGGGCAGTCAGGGTGGTTCTCGTCCCATACCTTGCGGCAGCCGGTGCACCGGTACTTCCACTTGACGACCTCCTTTATCCCCCTCAACCCCACTCCTGAGTGCCTGACGCCCATGACCCGGGCCACGTTCTGTATGGAGTAGTCATCGGTAAGCAGGCACGCCCTGATCTCTGCCGCCAGCGCCAGGACCTCCACGTCGGTGGGGGACAGCCGTGCGTCGTCACCTGTCCTCCTTGCCGCCTCCCTTACTTCCTCTATTGCATCGGGACCGGGGGAGGAGACCCTCAGTAGGTCCTCCCAGTACCGGAGTCGAGGGTCCTTGTACTTGCGCAGCTCCCGGAGGACCCCGGGGGTCACATGCACCTCGCCCGGAGGGAGGTCCTGCAGGGAGAACAATGCCGAGGTGTCCAGAACGTATCGCACGAACGGACACATGTCGCAGGGCTGACAAATAGGTTCGTAACCGTAATATACGAACCCGATAATGCCGTACAATGCAACGCATAACGGTCGATCAGGAGGTTATTGACTTCATCTTGCGTAACAAGAGGGACTACAGGGTCTCGACCTCCTGCTCTGGACCGGTGATAGTCCCGATAACAGTGAAACCACCTAAGGAGACCGATCTCAAGGTAAAGGTGGGGCAGAATACGCTTTACATCTCAAGGGTGCAGGCCAGGTACATCGACAGGGTCACACCAGATATGCTCGACGAGTCTAGGATGGAGAGCTGTTCACTGTTCTGAGGGGCACGACCTCCTCGGCCGCACGGCGAGCTACCGATTCTATGTCCAACCGCTTCTCCTGGGCCCTGATCAGCTCAGGCGTGGCCATGGTTGCCGGGCGATACGGAACCAAGCTGCAGGGGTTGCTCTTCCTTATGGATATATCGTATGTCCCTATGCGCTTGGCGATGCTCTCGATCTCCAGCTTGTCCAGGCCGATCAACGGCCTCAGAACTGGGAAGTCAAGGCCGGACTGCTCTGAGATCAGATTGTGGAGCGTCTGCGAGGCGACCTGCCCCAGGGATTCTCCGGTGACCACCGCGTCAGCGCCGATCCTCCGCGCAACGTTCCTGGCCACCTTGAGCATGGTGCGCTTACATAGGACGCACTGGAGATTGCGCTGGCAACGCTCATAGATCTGAAGCTGGCTGGGCCCATGGGGAGCGGCGTACAGCTCTACCCTGCGTCCCAGCGTTCTCTCCAACTGCACAGAGAGGTCCATTACCTTGCTGAGGCCCGTCTCATCGCAGTAAGGCCGGTTGTCCATGTGGAGGAGAACGAGCTCTGCTCCGCTCCGCCCCATCGAGTATGCGGCCACGGGGGAGTCGATGCCTCCGGACAATAGGCAGACGACCTTGATCATGGGGACCGTCCAGATCTCTATCGTTCAACCGATCAAAAAATAGGATCAGTTGTTGAAGCGGGGGACATCCTGGACGAATCCAGGATAGTTGACCTCTTCTTCATCACCGTCATCGGACTCCATGACCATGGAGAACAATACGTTCAGGACCTCTCTCATCTGCTTCATCTCGTTCTTGAGCTCATTGATCTCACGGATGAGGTCTTCGTTGTTCTTGGTCATGTTCCACCTGTTGGCGATTAATACTGACCATTGATATAAGCATATTCCCGGCCATTCCAAAGCGCTGATGGACAGAGAAATGGATGTCCAGGCAGATGCTGGAGGAAGGTGTTTTAGAAGTTTATGTCGCCGTAATCGTCGGCGACCTTGCGGTTCTCCACGCGCTCGCACGGCTCGCACTTCAGCGCCTTGCCGTGAACGCTGAGGGGGGCGCGGCACTTGCGGCACGATGCCTTGACGACACCGAAGTGGGGCTCCTGCGTTGACAGCTGGACAGAGGGCTTGGTCTGGATGACCTTCGCCCGTATGAGGTCTCCCGGGCGGAACTCCCTGCCCACATCCTGAACGTAGTCCGAAGAGAGCTTGGAGATGTGGATGGTCGCGGACGTATCTCCGGTTATGTCCCGGTCCTTCCCCTCCGCCGCGAAGATCTCACATATGGCCATGCTCGCCCGGACATCGGTTACCCGGCAGAACACGCTGTCCCCGTTCCTCAGCACCACCAGGGGGTTCTTGGGGGCTACCTTGGCGACCTTCTCCTCCTGGTCCAGTTCCAGGTCTCCCGCGAGGCTGGCAAGTATCTTGCCGTCGTATTCATAAGTGCCCTCTGCAGGCATGTACTCCTCGGCGACAGCTACCTCGTCGCCGGGAAAAACCGTCTTCTTGGTCATTTTGTCACTTCCGATGATATGCACAACAGCACAACTTCGATATCTTTCTTCTTCCTGTCGTGGAACTCGAACAGATGAGGAATCTCGAATTTATAGCTTTTATGGAAGAATATTGTCGCATCCATCGCTCTTATCATCCCCACAAGGAAGCCCAGGGTCCGGGCGTTGTGAAGGGAGTACGCACGGGGAGCGATCCTGAG
>MVRB01000086.1 GCA_002067635.1 Methanomassiliicoccales archaeon PtaU1.Bin030
ATGCATATGGCATGGGTCCGCTACGTTTGCGGACGACTGAAGAGCGACTACCGATATTCGATCGACATCGTTTACAACAACTTCCCATGGCCCGACCCAACCGACAAGCAAAGAGCGGCAATCGAAAACGCGGCCTTTGGGGTTCTGGAGGCCCGGAAACTGTTCCCCAAGGCCACCCTTGCCGATCTCTACGACCCGCTGACCATGCCCCCCGAACTGCTTCGAGCACATAGCAAACTAGATGTCGAGGTAGAGAAGGCTTATGGCAAGAGGTTTACCTCTGATGGAGAGAGAGTGGCGTTCCTATTCGAGAGATATTTGGAGATGGTAAGCAAGAACTAATTTTTTATTATCATCACTTTCAAGCTCTCACAACTCACTCAATTTTTTTCACAATTACTCTTTGTTCAGAATCGCCTACAATATGTGGTCGGTAGTAACATTTTTTTTACTCTTGACTCACAATATTATCTCCGGTGATGGTATGAATAAAAGCATACGATCTCCGCGGTCTAAGAAAAAGAAAGCCACCGTTAGAAAGATTGAGAACTTCGGGCGCTTTCCTTTCGTTACGCTGGCTAATAGGTATCTAGAAGCTATGCAGGGAGTCCTGGCCGACTCCACCCATAAAGAAATGACAAGGCGGTTAAAACGAATGAACAAGGACCTTATGGCCTTGAAGGAGGACGGAAAGATAAAATCCTGTAAACCCTACAAACTAACTGATCTGGACTTTTTAGCATATATCAGTTTATTGCGGGCAAGAGGGGTTTCCGACGGCGGCATAGATCACAACCTCGATGGTCTTGCCGGCCTTCTTAAGTTCATAGGGAACGGAGTTGTTGAACAAGCGAGGGTACGATTTAAACAACACTTCCCTCACAGTCAGCAGCACCGCCTTGACCCCATTGGCGATGAGGATAGGAGGGCTATCATAAAGGCAGCTAATATGGTGCCATCCGAAAAATGGAGACGAATGGAAGCATATGGCATGGCAGTTCTAACTGTATGTTCAGGCCTACGACCAAAAGAGTTCAAAGTGTCAACAATAGTAGATCTGAACCTATATCGAGGCATGATGCATGTAGAGGAAGTAAAAGGAAACGGTCGTTATGGGGAGCCCAGGGATGTCAATGTACATCCTGATGGCCGACCATTCTTGAGACGTTATCTCGAAGCGAGGGCTGCAGTTCTAGAGAAAAATAACCTAGTCTCTAACCTTTTATTTCCTGTAATACCGAATCTTAAGCGGGGAAAGGATTGTGCATTCTCGACATCGGGGACGACGGATTTAAGAGCCATTGTAAAGAAGGAAACCGGTGTTGATTTTGATTACAGAGCTTGTCGTCGTACATACGGCCAGGTATGGATTGACCAAGGAGTATCGTTAAATGCGGTATCTCGAATGATGGGGCATGCAACAACGAAGACCACGGAGATATATTACGCGCGGATAAAAAACGATGCAGCAATAATGGAAGCCGAAATGGCTTACCACAGGCATGTACAAGAATGTAATTCTGGTACTACTGTCAAAGTGGGGTACCTTGACCAAGGAGGTGGAAGAACTGGATGAGGGTTCTGGTGCGGGCGACGGGATTCGAACCCGTGTTCTAACCTTGGCAAGGTTAAGTGATAACCAACTACACTACGCCCGCGTGTGCCACTGTGAACAAGCTTCTCCCATTTATATTTTGCTCACTTTTGTGTTCTCATTATTGGATACTGGAAGGGAGACTGGTCATGGGCTGACGGCGATGAGGATGTCCCTCACCTGAAGCGTTTCCACGGCCTTTCCCTCGATCATGAGCTTCCTCTGTATCTCCACGAAGCTGGGATCGAGCTCGACCTTGCTCCCGTCCAAGAGGACCAGCTCCAGGGCGCCCTTCTCCAGGGCCGCCGCGGCCTCCTGGGGATCGATCGCCGAAAGGATGTCAAGAACCTCCTTGCCCTTGGTCTTGAACGTCGGACCGACCTTGGACTTCACCGGCTTGATGGCCACGACCTTCTGCTCTAGGTCGGCCTCGGTGACGATCTTTAGCTCCTTTGCCCGGGAGGTCTCCAGGATGTCCTTCTCGTAGCCTACCAATGACGGTGCCGACGGCCCGATCAGCTCGATCAGGTCCAGCTCCTTGTTGAGAGGAAGCTTCCTCTCCGCCTTCCAGGAGCGGATGGCGCTCACCACGTCCTTCACCAGGTCCCCGCGGACCTCGTCCTCGTCGGAGAACAGCACCGGCTCCGGCCACGTGGAGACGTGGATGCTCCTGGCCCCGTCCAATGCGCCGAGCCCGTCCTGGTAGATGTCCTCGGTGACATGCGGAAGCAGGGGGGCCAGCATCTTGGCGATGCCCAGCGTGATCGTGTAAAGTGTGAAGCGTACGCCGTCATCCCCCTCCCGGGTCCGGTACTTCACCAGCTCCAGGTAGTGGTCCGCATACTCGTGCCAGGCGAAGTCCTCGACCACTCTCATGGCCTTGTCGAACTGGTAGCCCTCGTAGAACTGCGTCGCCTCCCTGACCACCTTGGAGAAGCGGCTCAATATCCACCGGTCCAGGGGCTGGAGCCCGCTCATCTCAGGGCGCTCCTTCACCACCATGTTGGTGAACTTGCCGATGTTCCACAGCTTGGTGGCCAGCCTCTTGCCGTGGATGACGTCCTTCTCCCGGAAGGCGTTGTCCTCGCCCAGGGCGCAGGTGCAGGCATAGTAGCGCAGCGCGTCCGCGCCGTACTCCTCGAGGATGGGCACGGGATCGATCACATTGCCCAGGGAGGAGTGCATGGGTGTACCGTCCGGCGCCATGATGAACCCGTGGATCATTATGTGGTCCCACGGCCTCCTGTCGGTCATGAGGTAGCACCGCAAGAGGGTGTAGAACGCCCACGTTCTGATAATGTCGTGGCTCTGGGGCCTCATGGACATGGGGTAAAGGCGGTCGAACAGCTCAGGGTTCCTCTCCCAGTGCGTGTTGAACAGGGGGGAGATGCTGGAGTCCATCCACGTGTCGAATACGTCCTGGCAGCCGACCAGCTTCCCGCCGCACAGGGGGCAGCGGTCCACGGGGGGCTTGTCCACCGTGGGATCCACGTAGCAGTCCTCCTCCTTGGCTGGCACGACATAGCCGCAGTCCTCGCACTCCCATACGGGTATCGGAGTAGCAAAGAACCTCTGCCTGGATATGACCCAGTCCCACTGCAGGCTCTCCACCCAATCCTTCAAGCGCACCTTCATGAACTCCGGGTGCCACTCGACCTCGTCCGCGAGCTTCAGTACCTGTTCCTTGAACTGCATGGTGCGCAGGAACCACTGCGGGACCTGCAGGAACTCTATGGGGGTGTGGCACCGCCAGCACCCGCCGACGTTCTGCTTCACATCCTCCTGCTTGATAATCAGCCCAGCGGCCTTGAGGTCCTCTATGACCGCCTGCTTGGCCTCCTTCACGGAGAGGCCCTGGTACTTTCCGGCTAGGGAGGTCATCTTCCCCTGCTCGTCTATGGCCTTCTCTAGCGGCAGGTTGTACTTCATCACCCACTCCAGGTCGGTCTTGTCCCCGATGGTACATATCATCACCACGCCGGTACCGAACTGGGGGTCCACCTTGTCGTCGGCGATGACCTTTATGCCCTTGCCATAAAGGGGCGTCAGCAGCGTCTTCCCCACCAGCGACCCCTTCTCCTTGTCCTCCGGTGACACCGCCACCAGCTGGCAGGCGCAGATCAGCTCGGGGCGGGTGGTGGCGATGATGACGTCATCCTCCGTTCCCTGCACCCGGAACTTGATGTAGTTCAGCTTGGTGACGTTGTCCGAGTACTCCACCTCCGCGTCCGCGAGGGCGGTGATGCACGAGGGGCACCAGTTCACAGGGTACGTTCCCTTGTAGACCAGGTCCTTCTTCAGGAGGCGCAGGAAGGTGATCTGGGTGATGCGGCGGTAGTAGGGGGCGTCGGTCTGGTAGTAGATGGAGGGGTCCATGCTCTCCCCCAGCACCTCGAACTGCCTGGTCATCTCGTCGATGAAGGAGTTGGCGAACTCCGAGCACAGGTGGATGTACTCCTGCCGGGGCACGGTGAGCTTGGTGATGCTGTGCTTCTTCTCCACCTTGACCTCGGTCGGCGTCCCGTTGACGTCGAAGCACAGGGGGAAGAACACATTGTGGCCCCGCATCCTCTTGTAGCGGGCCGCGAAATCGATCAGTGAGTACCCGGTGGCGTGTCCCAGATGAAGGGAGCCGGACGTGTACCGCGGAGGGTTGTCGATGCTGTATACGGGAGCGGTCGAATTGGGGTCGAACCTGTACAGCTCCCATTCCTTCCACTTCTGCTGCCACTTCCTCTCGGTCTCTACTGCTTCATACTGCGACATGGACGGCAACGGACATGTCCGGTATAGATTAAAGCATTTGGCCGAGAGGCGATGCCCTTGGAAAGGAGGTCGGTCCTCTGTTGCTCGATTGGATAAAAAAAGAGGGGTCGCTGCCCCTTTTATTGATGGTGCCCGATGTTCTTGGTCCTGCGGCGATGGTCCAGCTTCTGCTCCTTGTGGTCGATCACCCTGCGCTCGAAGGTCTTCATGAGCGTGGACGTCGCCTGCACCAGGTCCCACTCGGTGGAGCTGGCGGTGTACAGGCGGTCATCGGTGGTGAGGCGGCCATGTAGGGAGTATTTGTAGTTCAGCCCCTCGTCCTTGTAGGCCGCCACATGGAGGTCGAACATCACCGGCGTCTCGATCGCGGCTATCTTCTTCATGGAACCCTCGATCTCCGCGACCATCATCTCCTGCGAGAACCTGTCGTCGTCGCTCAGGCCGGAGATCTGGATGTAGAGCTTGCTCCTCTGACGGAGAGATGCCAGGAGGGCTATGAGGTCATACTTGGTGACGATGCCGAGCAGCTTCCCGAAGTCCACCACCGGGAGGGTGGAGATACCCCTATCCAGCATTATCTTCGCCGCTTCGCCCAGGGTCATGTCGGGCCCGGCCACCACCGCCGGTTCCACCGCTACCGAGCCCACCTTGACCTCGATAGGGACGCTCTCTCCGGCCAGCTCGCCCACCGTCGCCCTGTCGCGCAGATGCCAGTTCGCATGCGAGATGTCCTTGATCCCCACCACACCTATGATGCGGTCGCGGTCATCGACCACCGGAAGGACCCTCACCTCCATGGCGCTCATGTACCGGACCGCGTCCTTCACGCTCGTGTCCAGCCTCACCGTCCTTACCTCCTTGGACATCACCTCGCTCACCGGTATGCGCTGCAGCTCCTTCACCTCCTGTATGATCCGCAGCAGTCCCGACCGGGAGACCACTCCTATGATGGTCCCGTCCCTGGTCACTGGTAACTCTCTGAAGCCGGAGTTGATCATTATCTCCGCCACCTCAGTTACCGGAGATTGAACTGTGACGTTCTGCGGTCTCAGGAGCAGCGTCTCGGCCTTGGTCTCTATCGAAACGTTCCTCCTCTTGAGGAGGGTTCCGTAGCTGACCACGCCCATGAGCTTCCCACCGTCCACGGCGACAGGCATCTCATGCATGTCCAGCTCCCTCATCCTCTTGAGGACCACGTTCACGGTGTCCGAGGGGGAAACGGTCTCAAAATCGGCGTTCATGATCTTCTCCAGGCCCTTGGCGTCCACCTCGGCCCGGAGCCTCTCCTGTCTGTTCGCTCCAACCAGTTCCTCGGCTTTCATAAAATCCTCCTTTCGCCGGACCGGCGCTCTGACCCTGTCCCCATGGAACGGCGCCGGCCCAAACTCCTTATTAAAAGCGTTTCCACCAGTATTTATCGTCTGGCCCTTAGCCTACCGATCGATCTGAAGTAAAATGGTTTAAAGGGTTTATCAGGGCTAGCTCCCCTCAGCTGTGCCCGATGTTCTTGGCCTTCTTGCGGTGGTCGAGCTTCTCCTCCTTGCGCTCGATGACCCTCCGTTCCAGGTGCTGCATCAGGCTTACCGTGGCCTTGTTGATGTCCCAGTCCACCGCCGACGCCACCCACACCTTGCTCTCGGTGGTGAGACGTCCGTTCAGGGAGTACTTGTTGGTGTTCCCCTGGGCGTTGTACTTGGTCACGTGGAGCGTGAACAGCATGGGCCTGGTTATCTTTGCGATCTTCTGCAGGGACGCGGTGATGTCCTTCTCCATCTGGTCCGCTGCGAAGCGGTCCTCCTGGTCCAGGCCGGTTATCTGGGTGTACACCATGTCCCTCTGCCGGAACGATGCCAGCAGCTCGATGATGTCGTACTTGGTGATTATACCGACGAGGCGGCTGCCCTCTATCACGGGCAGGGTGGACACGTTGTGCTCCAGCATGGACTTGACGGCCTCTCCTAAGGTAGCGTCCTCGGCCACCGTGTACACTGAGTCAAGGGCTATGGAGGAGACCTTGACCTTCACCGGGCTGTTGTCCCCGGTCATCTCACCCACGGTCTCGCGCTTCCTTTCCTTCCAGTTGTAGTTCGCCACCTGCTTGATGCCCACGATGCCGGTGAGATTGCCCCACCCGTCCACCACCGGAAGGGTGCGGATGGTAAGGTTCTTCATGGACAGCAGCGCCGTCTCCACTGGATCCTCGAGGCCGACGGTCTGCACATCCTCGGTCATTATGTCCCTCACCTTAAGCTCCCGCAGCTCCTTTATGCCCTCCACGATCTTGATGAGGTCGGTACGGGCGATGATCCCTTGTATGTTCTGGCCCTTGACGACCGGGATCTGGCGAAAGCCGGAGGTCATGAACGCCTCAGCGACCTCGGTCACCAGCGTATCGGGGGTGATCTCCTGAGGCATGACGGTAATGGAGCCCGCCTTGGTGGTGATGGGGAGATTTCTCCGCTTGAGAAGGGTGCCATAGCTTACCACCCCCATCAATCTCTTACCATCCAAGCTTACTGGCATCTCGTGCAGGTCCAGTTGCCCCATCTTCTTAAGCACGTCAGAGAGCTGGTCCTCAGGGCTCACAAAATCGAACCTCTTGGACATCAGGTCGGTTATCTTGGTCGCTTCCACCATCGACCTGATCTGCTCCCTCTTCTTGATCCCCGCTATTTCCGTTCCGTTCATCTTATCGACTCCCGTATCGCTTGGGTTCTCTTGAAGAGGTTTTCGCCCGAAAATGGCGAATCCTTATCTCTGGACAACAAATCGCCTTCCTCGCTATTGAACCTTCTCCATAGAAATCCGCCGATAAGAATCAACATCGATGCGGGGTAACGAAAAAGGAAGGTAAAGGTTAAATGAAAAGGTTTCCAGGTTATGATAATTCGAGATCAGGCCCTGCTCTCGCCCACCACGAACTGATCGAGGTTGGCGCCGCACAGGGCCGCCCGGGCCACGATGGTGATGTCCTGGACCTTGACGCGTATCTGTGCCTGACTGTCCCTCTCCCGAAGAGTGACGGTGCCGTCCTCCAAGGTCTGGTAGTCAACTGTTATACAGTATGGGGTTCCGATCTCGTCCATCCTGGCATATCTTCTGCCGATGGAGCCGGAGTCGTCGTAGTAGGTCTCGATGCCGCTGTAGCGGATCTCCTGGTCGATGTCCATGGCCACCTTGTCCAGCTCATCCCTGGCCATGAGGGGGAAGACCCCGAACTTTATAGGGGCGATGGCCGCGGATATGCGCAGCATCTCCATGTCCTCCTTCTTGGTGTAGGCGTGCTCCAGGCAGGTATATGTGATCCTGTCCAGGCCGTGAGAGGGCTCTATCACATGCGGTATCACCTTGACGCCGGAGACCTTCTCCTTGACCCGGGCCACATCGAAGCATTCCCGGCCGAGCACGTAGCTCTGCCCGTCGACCTCCACGGTGACGCTATCGTTCTGTATGAGAGACGGATCGGTAGCCTCCATGGCCTTCCCGATCTTGCTGCCGAGAGCCTTGTACTTGGGACCCAGGACCCCGTACTTCGGCTTGATGACGTCCCTCTCGACCTCCTGAGGAGTGTCGAAGCGCTTGAAGGCGCTCATGTCCACGCCGGAGAACTTGATGTGGCGGGAGAGGTCCCAGCATCCCCGGTCGGCGATGCCCACGATCTCGGTCCAACCGAAGCTGAGCAGGGCCTCAGCGTCCCAGCAGTCGGCAGCGTAGTGGGCCATCTCGTCCTTCTCGTGCTGGCGGAAGCGCAGCCGGGCGCCGTCCACGCCGATGGCCTTGAGGAACTCCTGGGTGAACCACATGAAGTACGCCAGGACCTGGTTGCATATGATGCCCTGCTCCACCGCCTCCCCGACGCTGATCTCCAGTTCGCGGCCGTCGTTGGCTAGCAGCTTCAGCTTCTCGTCCTTGACATCCTTGAACCGAGGCCAGCCCTTGTCCTCAGGGTCCACGAAGAGCTCGCACTCCATCATGTTGAACTCCCGCATGCGGATAACGCCCTGGCGCGGGGAGATCTCGTTGCGGTATCCGCGGCCCACCTGTATCACGCCCAGGGGCAGCTTCTCGCGGTTGTAGCGGTAGAGACTGGGAAAGTTTACGAAGATGCCCTGAGCGGTCTCCGGGCGCAGGTATCCCACGCGTCCGGAACCAGGACCGATGACGGTCTTGAACATGAGGTTGAACTCCTCCACCGAGGACAGCTCCCCGCCGCAGCCGGGGCAGGCAATGCCGTTCTTGCGTATCAGCTCGTCCAGCTCCGTCTCCTTCAGGGAACCGGGGTTGGGGTGGCGGTCGCCGATAAGGTGGTCCGCCCGGTAAGCCTCCTCGCAGACCTTGCACTTAACCATCTTGTCCGCGAACTCGTCCACATGTCCGGACGCCTTGAAGACCACCTCGGGGCCGATGGTCTCCGAGTCTATCTCCACAAAACCTTCGCCCAGCGTGTACAACCTTCTCCAGATCTCCACGATGTTGTTCCTCATGGCCGTGCCCAATGGCCCATAGTCGTACAGGCCGGCTACCCCGCCGTAGATCTCGTATGAGGGGTAAAGGAAACCCCTGCGCTTACAGAGCGAGAGAACGTCTGATGCATCCATTGTAATTCCTCGTATACTGAGCCCGAAGCTCACTGTGCCAGTATCGATACCGCGTTGATATCGTAGAGCA
This sequence comes from Methanomassiliicoccales archaeon PtaU1.Bin030, assembly GCA_002067635.1. Lineage (GTDB taxonomy): Archaea > Thermoplasmatota > Thermoplasmata > Methanomassiliicoccales > Methanomassiliicoccaceae > UBA6. The sequence continues at coordinate 9,029 of MVRB01000086.1, forward strand.
TGGCCACCAGGTTCTCCTTGGAATCGACCACGGGCAGCTGACCGAAATCATTGCGGCGCATCGTCCGCGCAGCCTCGGAAACGTTGGTCTTCTTAAAAACCGTTGTGGGAGAACGCACCATGATATCCCTCACGGGAACTGCGGGCATCTCGATCTTGGAAACCTCGAACCACAGCTTCATGATGTTGCGCAGGCCGTCCCAGGACCACGAGTCCTCATCATCCCCCATCCCCAGGGCGGTCAGGGCCACTGAACCGTTTATCAGGCTCTTGTTGAACACGTCCCTGTCCGTGATTATGCCGGCAAGGCGGCCGTTGGCGTCCAGCACGGGGAGGGCGTTGACTCTGCTGGCCTTGAAGGTGACCAGAGCCGCCCGCAGGGGGGTCTCCTGATAGATGGGCACGCAGGGATCGAGGGCCAGGTCCTCCACCGGAATGTTGGAGGCCTTCTTCTCCACCTCGTTGAGCAGGTCCGTGGGCGTCAGTATCCCGACCAGCTTACCGCCTTCGACCACTGGGAAGTGGGTGACCCTCTTGGTGGTCATGAGGGCAGCGGCCGTCTCCACCGTGTCCTGAGGGGATAGCACAAGAGGCTCACGGTTCATCACCATCGCCAACTGGTCTTCCTCTGGATGCTGGAAGATATCATTGCGGGTGACCATCCCGGCCAGGCTGCCGTCGGCCTTCTTGATGATGGGGAGACCGGTGAGGTTATGCCGCACCATCAGCTTGAGGACGTCGTTCCTCGAACCGGGTATCTCAGCTGTTATGGGGTTGTGGGTCATCACCTGCTCCACCGTGGTCATGCCTAATCCTCCTCGGAGGTCTCGGCCCGGACGACCAGGACTGGGCAGGGAGCGAACCTGACCACCCTTTCCGCCACGCTGCCTAGGAGGAGCTTGGAGATGCCCGTCCGACCCAGGGTGCCCATCACCACGAGGTCGTAGTTCTCGGCCTCGTCCACGATCTTCTTCGCGGGGGAACCCTCTACGACCTTAGGCGTGACTTTGACACCAAGCTTCTGACCCTCATTGACCACGTAATCGACGGCATCCTTCCCCTCCTTTTCCAGAAGAGAGTAGATGCTGACGACGGTGGCATCCATGGGGAAGTTGACGAACGACGCCTGATCAACAACGTAGAGCGCGGTCACCTCGCTTCCCATTACACGGGCCAGTTCTAATCCCTGAGTGATCGCGGCCTTGGTGTTCTCGCTTCCATCGGTCGGTATCAGTATCCTCTTGAAATCGTTCATCTCGTTCCTCTCCTTTTGTTCTCACCAACGCACACGAGAAGGGGCTCCTCCCCTGCGGTGCGCAGTACCAGGTCGGTCAGCGGGTCTCCTTGCTTAGATCGGACCACCATGAGATCCAATGGTGTGTCCGGTAATATCTCCATTAGCGGAAGTTGATTTATAATTTTTCGCCCATTAACCACAGCCATACTGAGAACGCAGTCAAGGCGGGCGATCCCTTGCTGTCGGAGCAGTCTTCCCACGAATTCCGTTTCCACGAACATATCCGGCATCGAGATCATGGCATTATCGGTGCCTATGGCCACCGTAACGCCGTGATGCACCATCCTGGCCAGGGGCGGCACCATACCGAAGAACATGTTGGACCTGGCGCAGACCACGATGGGAACGTCCAGCTGTGCGCACCTTTCAAGGTCCCCATCGCTGGCCTGGGTCATGTGGACCAGGTACGAGGGGTGCAGGTCCAGGACCTTGTCCAGGTCCTCCCTGACCCTTTCTGAGCAGTGAAGGGCCACTATCTTCCCGCGCGACCTCACGAAGCTGGTCAGCTCCCTCAGCTCCTCATAGTCCCAGTCGGATATAGCAGAAGGTCCGATGCCCTCGGTGAGCTCCAGAAGGGCGGATATCTCCTCGCGGTCAAAACGCGGGGCACTCGGCTTCCCGAGGATGAACGGCCGTGCCCCCTGGGCTGAGGACATTAATCTGGCCCCTTTGACACCCCCCTCTCGGAAATCAGAGAACACGGAGGTGCCCTTTCGGAGCATGGCCTCCGACATCTCGGCGATGGCCTCCCGCTGCCGCTCCTCAGGCGTCTGCGACAGGACGCGGTACTTCAGGCCATGGGGTGGTGCGACTATCTCCGCCAGGGTAAGGGATAGGTCCACCGGGACCACGTAGTCGGCGATGTGGGTGTGAGCGTTGACGAAGGTGGGCAGAACAAGTCCCTCTGCCACGCTGACCTTGGCCTTACCTCTGCCTACCTCGACGATCCTTCCGTCCTCGAAGCCCACGTGACCATCCTTGAAGCCTTCCTCGGTGAGGACCTTACCGGAGACATACTCCATGCTCCAGGGTAATGG
>MVRB01000087.1 GCA_002067635.1 Methanomassiliicoccales archaeon PtaU1.Bin030
GCCGTGCGGTAGACCTGCTTGAAGTGTGTCAGGTTGTAGGCCGGCATGGCGTCGTAGCTGCTGAGCGTACCCGAGTATCCAGGTATTCCCTGGCTGGTCTCGCCTATGTCCGAGGGGCTCAGGCCCATGAACGTCCTGTAGATCATTGTCTCGTAGAACAGGTCCGTATAGTAGATCTGGTAGCCCAGGACGGTATCGCTGGAGGTCACGTTCTGCAGGTCCACGGCGCTATAGTCGCTGAGAATTGCCTTAATGGTGTAGTAGTCGGTCGGCGACCCGGTGTACGAGTCGATGGTCCGATCGTTCAGCTTGGCGGGGGCGTAGAAGATGTTGCTCCCCGTCGCGCTGAAGGGGAACAGCCTGCTGTCCACGGCCACATAGCCGATGTCATACCCACTGACCTCCCTGACGTCGTGGTACATGTCGACCAGGCTTTCCAGGTCAACTTTCTGGAGCTCCATGCGGGCCGCCGCGTACTTGGCGTTGGCCACGCTGATGTCGCTCGTGAACTTGCCGTAGACGTCGGGGTTATCGAGCACGGTCTGGACATAGCTGGATGGGTTCTGCATGATGTCCTTGAGAGCGGCGGCATTGGCACCGTTGTCGGATAGCGCGCTGTTGATGCTGTCGGTGAAGCCTGTCTTCTCCAGAAGCCTGATGATGAGCAGGGAGACGGCATCGCTCTCGTTCTCCGACATCAGGAACGAAGCGGCATACTCGTAGCCGTTCTGGAAGTTGTCGGCAACCGTCGGATGACCGCCCGCCTGTATGGCCTCGAAGCCATAGTCCCACCAGGACAGGAAGGCGGGTCTGTCCGCTTCCGACAGGTTGCTGTCCTGCGTCTTGAACCATGACCAGGCGGCCGGGTAGTACGCGGTGGGCAGCGGTAGTGAGTACGAGAACGCTCCCAGATACCAGAACGTGCCGTTGACGGTATCGTAATCGGCAGGATGTAGTATGTCCGGTAGGGCATAGTAGATCTGCTTGTCGTAGTCCCTCTTGGTCTCCGACGGGATGCCTGCGTCGATAGCCCCCCACGCATTGGGGAGGATCACCAGGAAGGCAAGGAATAGAACGCCTGCGACATGGCTTATCTTCACGTTCTTCCTTAATGTCCGCAGAGGATTGGACCAGAAGCCGCTGAATGTCCTGGGCATGTCCTCGAACTTAAGCCTCTTGATCAGCAGGGCCAGTATCCATCCTGCGGCTATGGCGAAGGCGGGGGAGGCGTTGAACAGGAACCTGCTGGCCGAGGCCGCCATATACATGCTGACCGCCATCCACACCACGATGAACACGAGGTAGGGCGAGGGGTCCTTGGGTATCTTAACCGCTGCCCAGACGAGGCCGATGATGGCGAGCCAGAAGGTGACCACACCAAAGGACATGGCCAGGTTGGAGAAGGTAGGGGCCGTAGCTTCCGATATGGTTGAATATAGCTTGCTCTTGACCAGATATCCTTGGCCCGTGACGATCGCCTCGAAAAGGTTGGGGGCGAGGAAGAACACCGCCACCAGTGCCAGCAGGATAACGCCGACGACCACCGGAATGACCAGTGTCCAGGGGTAATCCCGGGACGCTACGAACAACCCGCCCACGAACATCGTGGCGAGGAACAGGTAGAAGGGCACATCGTACCACTGGCCCCAGTAGCTGAGCTGCCAGTACAGAGGGGCCATGAGGACGAAGCCCGTTAGGAGCATGGCCCCGATGACGAAGAACTCGCCCATGGAGTCGATGTTCCGGAAGCGGTTTATTAGGACCTGGACCAGGAAGTATATCAGGACGATGATGAGCATGTACGTGTATCCTGTCCATATCATCGCCACTACAGCGAAGCAGACGCCCCCCAGCATCGCATAGATGAGGGAGCGCCGGTTGGTCTCCATATAAGATTTGACGCCCGTTCTAATGGACGTTATGTTCTTCCAGTTCTCGACCCACCTAGTCCCCTTAATATTGACCAGGGAACGGAACAGGAAATACAGTCCGAAGACCACGAAGAACAGGATCATGGCATCGTGGTCGGCGTCCGCGAACACGCTGCGGATGATGTTGCCCGGCATGATCGCGAACAGAAGAGATGCAAGGAGCCCTGCGCGGTTACCGAAGGCAGCCCGCGTGAGCATGTACACTGGAATGCAGGTAAGTGCCCCCCAGAAGGCCGTGGAGAACAGGAGGGTATAACCAGTGCTGTCAGTTATCGACATCCCTGTGACGCCGGACATGAACATGCTGGTGACAGCCACGGACCAATCGTATAGAGGCGGTCTCATGTTCCTGACGCCCATGGGATAGTTCAGCATGGGGTCGTTAACCAGATGGTTGCCTGTGTCCTCGACGTACCCGATAACGCGCTGGTGATAGTACGAGTCCGAGCCGCCTGCGACCAAGAAGCCATTGTCCACAGCTGTGGAGTACCCGAAGTAGCTACGCACGAAAAGTGCGATGAAAATTATAGCTACCAGGATGAGGACGGTACCCCAGTTCCGACCCAGCCAGGAATCCTCCTTGAACAGGGCTTGGAGACCACCCAACTTTAGCTTCTGTACCTTTTGGGGACGACCCTCTGGCCTCCCATCATTTGCATCCATCGTTAACGTCTCCTAGGCAGAATCGTCCTCAGATTACTGGTCCGGTATAAAAAATCTGGCTTTAAAGGGCTTTTTTCTGGCACAACCTTGCGCCTGGGCGCTTGGATGTGCCTGTTCCGGGCACATTCTACCTTTTATGCATCCTAGGGCTGCTGGATGCCATAAGAAAGGACGGACGCTGCAGAGGGTGGAACGATACCTACGAACACTACAGTGCCTGTGTCGCCTTCAGGATCTCCCTGGCTAGCTTTACCGCAGCCTCCCGGGGCATCGGGGAGCCGTAGATGGAACGCCCCACGATCACATGGTCCGCGCCCATGGAGATGGCATCGGAAGCGCTCCCTCCCTGCGCTCCCACTCCCGGGGTGAGTATGAGGAGGTCGCCCACGATCCTACGGATCCGGGCAATGCTCTCCGGACGAGTGGCGGGGGCGATCACGCCCGCCGCCCCCGCCTCCACGGCCATGCCGGCGAAGCGCTCGGCCAGGGGTGCGGTGAACTCCTGTCCCCCGGGATGTGACATCTCCGTTACCACGAACACCTCCAGGTCCTCAGCCGCCTTCACGGCCGCGGACAGGGAATCGGAGCCGGTGAAAGCATGAACGATCACCCCGGCGGCACCCCTCCTCCGAACCTGCTCGACGATCAGACGGTCGGTATTGGGTATGTCCGCGATCTTGAAGTCGCATATGACCGGGCAGAGGTGAGACAGGCGGGTGATCATCTCCGGCGATGTGGAGAGCACCAAAGGCCAATTGATCTTAATGGCGTCCACAAGGTCGGCCACTTCATCGGCGATCTTGAGCGCCCTGCTCTCATCCGTCTCGTCCAGGGCAAGGACCATCCTCGTGTTCTTCTTCAAATGACCACCGTCACCTCATAACGGTGCATATATTTTAGGGATGGTAGAGCCTTCGTTGAGCCCGTGGTTCAGTATTGCCAGGCAATCTAACGGCGTACCTTAGTTTCAATTGTGGTTCCACCTCCCTGGCACCTATTCGGGGGCAATTAGAGCCAATCAGCGGGGAAGCAACATTTATTAGAGGACCGGGCCTCATGGACAACGATGAGGGTCGAACCGATGGAGGCGGGGTCCGCGTACACCGGACGGTTGCCGCGTGGCTGTGTACTTTGCCGCCAGGGTACCAAGATGGTGCTTCTCGTGACCGGACGGTGCTCCACCGGTTGCTACTACTGCCCCCTGTCTCTGGAGAAACGGGGGAAGAACGTCGTCTATGCCAATGAGCTGAAGGCAAGCAGCGACGAGGACGTGATAGAGGAGGCCAAGACGATAGGGGCCCAGGGCACGGGTGTGACCGGCGGGGACCCTGTGGCATGCCTGGACCGCACGGTGCACTTCATCAAGCTGCTAAAGAAGACCTTCGGAAAGAGGCATCACGTTCATCTTTACACCTCGTCCCTGGATACCTCCGCGTTCCGCGCTCTGGAGGATGCGGGGCTGGACGAGCTGCGGCTGCACCCCCCTATGGAGGCCTGGGACCGGCTGGAGGGGTCCGGAATCGCGGAGTTCAAGAAGTCCTCCCGTATGAAGATAGGGATGGAGGTCCCGGCCATCCCTGGGCAGGAGGAGGGACTGAGGCGACTCGTGCGGTTCGCCCAGGAAGCGGGCTTGGACTTCGTAAACCTCAACGAGCTGGAGTTCTCCGAGGGCAACTGGGAGGAGCTGAAGGATAGGGGCATGGAGGTCAAGGACGACGTGTCCAGCGCGGTCCGGGGAAGCGAAACGACGGCGATGGCCGTGGTCGAAGGAGAGCATACCATCCCCGTTCACTACTGCTCATCCAGCTTCAAGGACTCCGTTCAGCTCAGGAAGCGAATAAAGAGGCGGGCGCTGAGAGTTGCCCTGCCTTCGGACATGATCACCGATGAGGGCATGCTCCTCAAGGGCGTCATCGAAGGCCCTATGGACGAGATCATCGCCATGCTCCGAGATAAGTATGCTGTGCCCGATGGGCTCTTCAGAAAGGACGTGGAAAAGGAAAGGGTTGAGGTGGCCCCGTGGGTGCTGAAGGAGATAGCTCCCCTGCTGCCCTACGAGTCCTTCCTGGTGGAGGAGTACCCTACCGCCGATCGGCTGGAAGTGGAGCGGGAACCGCTCAGGCCACGCTGATGCTCTGGACGTTGTGGTGACGGTTGACGATGTCCCGTGCGATCTTAAGGTTACGACCGTTCTTGCCGATCGCCCTCCCCTTGACCTTGGGATCGACGGTCACGGTTGCATGAACCACATTGCCCCGGTTCTCTATGACGACGTTCTGCACGTTGTAGTTGTAGAACACGTTCCGGATGAACTTCTCCGGCTCGTCCGAGTACTCGATGACCTGTATGTTCTTCCCGGTCTGGTTCTTGAGGCGGATGACGTTCTCGCCGGCCTTGCCTACGGCCCTGTTGGCCTGCCCAGGCTCGACCACGAACACCAGCTTCTCCTCGGTCTCCATGCAATCCTTGACCCTGGTCTTGGTTACCGCCTCGAAGAGGTTGATGTACCTCAGGGTGTCCTCGGTGAAAGTTATCTCAGCCGGCATATGATCACAACGAAAGGATGTTGGAGGTGCCCTTGTCGATCACCGCTAGAGCGGACACCGAGAACGGTTTCCCACAGAGAGCCCCTAGCTCCATGTTGGTACCCTCAAACTTGACAACCTTGACATTGTTGTGGTTTCCAGATCTGAGGAACTCACTCGGGCAGTTCGCAGAAAGAATGACCATCTTGGCCTCTCCGCTGTTGACCGCCTTCTCTGCCTGCTGCACGCCGTAGACCACCTTGCCGGTGGTCGCAGCGGCCTTAATCGCTCTTCCCAAATCTATCATTCGCTTGCCTCCTTAGGCCTTTTCTTGGGCACGTAAACCAGGTTGACAGCACCTGTCCCCAGGGTCACGGGTTGCCCCACGATAATGTTCTCCGCTACACCGTCCAGGTCGTCCGTCTCTCCGGTGAGAGCGGCGTGGAGCAAGTGGGTGGCAGTGATCTCGAACGCGGCCCTCGCGAGCACGCTCGATTTCCTGCCGGAGATCCCATGCCTACCTATGGCCTTGACGTCGCCGTCGTTGGTCATCAGATCGGCCACGAGCATGATGTGCCGGATGTCAACTGTCAGACCCTGTTCGCCCAGGGTCCTGGATGCCTCGTGGATGATGGAGTTCCGGGCGGCCTCCACACCCAATACGTCATATATCTCCTGGATGGAGTTAGTGGTGGTCCGCTTTCGGTCCACGTGCTCCTCCGCCAGCACCTCCCTGAGGTTGGAGCCTGCGGTGTATATGACGTACTCGCCACCCTGGTTCCTCAGGATGGCCCTCTCGATACCGTCCAGGCCCTGGATGACCGCATCCCGGGTAGCCTGAACGATGCCTTGAAGCTTCTTGAAGCTCGCCTCCTCGGAGGATATGATGATCAACCGACGGTCCTTATCCTCCTCGTCCTGGACCAGGGCCACCTGTCCACGCAGGCGGCGGTCCTTGTTGAGCCTCTCCACGATCTGTTCTTCGGTAATGCCCTTCTGCTCCAGCTTGGAGCGGTCGGGGTGGACTATCACCTTCATGTTGGCGATATCGGTCTCTATGTCCGCGATGTCCAGGAGGGTCGTCTTCTCGATCCTTGACGCCACCTTACGGACGACGTCGACGTCCCCTGCCAGCTCCGGCTCTATGTACACTGTCATCATGGGGGTGGAGGGCACCCGACGGGCGTCCACGATCTCGATGAGACGCGGCAGGCCCAGTGTAACGTTGATCTCCGCCACACCGGCGTAGTGGAAGGTACGCATGGTCATCTGGGTACCGGGCTCCCCGATGGACTGCGCCGCCAGGATCCCCGCTGATTCGTTGGCGTCCATCTTGTGGAGCTCGTACTTCTCGGCAGCCTTAAGCAGGATCTCCTTGATCTTGGACTCGGAAAGATCCACTCCATCCAGCCTCTCCGCGAGGGAGACCACCACGCGGCGGGGGAGGAACTTACCTATGTCGGAGAGCAGTTTATTGAGCTTCTCTTCCATCGGTAATAGCGGACGGGCCTTGACGACCCTCTGGAACTCTGTCTTCTTGACTGGCTCCGGCGCCGCCTCCTTTTTCTCTGCCTTCTTCACACCCTCCTTCTTGGCCTTGCCCAGTAGCTTGCTCACCTCGGCGGCCTGGGCCTCGGTGAGCCCTAGGGCCACCATGTCCGCGGCGGAGGCCGCGGCGATGTCGGTGATGCTGCTGTAGCCTTGGAGCAGCTTGTCGGCCGTGGCCTCATCAATGCCCCGGCGCAACAATGCCTTGAACGTGTCCTTACGGGCCATCAGTCCTCACCTCCGCCGCCGCCGGCATCATACTCCGGCTCCTCGACCTCCTCTTCCTCGATCGTCTCCATGAGGTCCTTCTCCATGGTGGCGTAGCCGGCCACCTTCTTCTCCTCCAGCCGGGCGAGGGCCTCGGCATCATCGCCCAGGACCTCCGCGAGGATGTCATCGATGTCCACTGCGTCTCCCTGCACGCTGCGGCAGGGGTCCACCCCGTCCTCTCCGTACTGCAGCTGGACGATCATGTCCGCGGTGTTCCTGACCGTGCCGTCCTGCTTCAGCTTCAGGTCCTCGAGCGCGTTGATCAGACGGCGCTGCATGTAACCGGAACGGGACGTACGGACGGCGGTATCGACCAGACCCTCCCTTCCACCCATGGAGTGGAAGAAGAACTCGGTCGGTGTCAACCCGCTCTTGTAGGAGTTCTGCACGAAGCCCTTGGCCTGCGCGCCCAGGTCGCCCTTCTTGAAGTGCGGCAGGGTCCGGTTCCAGTATCCTCTGGACAGGCGTTCACCACGGACGGCCTGCTGGCCGATGCAGCCGGCCATCTGCGAGAGGTTGAGCATGGAACCTCTGGCACCGGAGCGGGCCATTATGACCGCGGAGTTCTCCATGCCCAGGTGCCGGCCGGCGATCTGACCGGCCTCATCTCTGGCGCTGCCCAAGGTCTTCATGACCTCGACCTCGAGGGTCTCCTCGAGGGAACGGCCGGGCCTCTGCTCCAAGGTACCGTCGCGGTAGGCCTGGACGTACTCCGAGACCTTGCGCACCGAGTCCTTCAGCATTTCGTTGATCTGGCGGGTCGCTTCCTCGGGGATGTCCTCATCATCGATGCCGGTGGTGAACCCGCGCACCATGATGGCGCCGATGGCGAGCTTGGTAACGTTGTCCAGGAACTCCCTGGCAGCGTCCGCACCGTAATCGCGGGTGATCTTGTCGAGGATCTTGCCCTTGAAGGAGCCGATGGCCTTCTCATCGATGGTACCGGTGATGAGCTTGCCCTCCCGTATCTTCACGTAGGCATCGAGGTCGCATTCCTCCTTCTTGCACACCGCGCAGTTGCGGCAGATGGAAGCTTTGAAGGTGGAGTGGAATCCCTTGGGAAGGACCATGGAGAAGAGCTGATGACCTGTCCAGTACTCCTTACCATCGACCACCACGGGCTCGGGAAGGTGATCGTGCTTCACCTTGGACAGTATGCTCAATGTCTCCTGCTTGTCGAACTTGGGGTCCTTGTGGGTCAGGAGGAACGTCCCGGTGATATGGTCATGGATGGCGCCGATGACGGGACCTCCGAACCTCGGGGACAGGATATGCTCCTGGACCCTCATGAGGATCATTGCCTCCGCTCTCGCCTCATCGCTCTGAAGGACGTGCAAGTTCATCTCGTCGCCGTCGAAGTCGGCGTTGTAGGGCGGACACACGCACAGGTTGAACCGGAAGGTCTTCCAAGGCATGACCCGGACTGTATGGGCCATCATGGACATGCGGTGCAGCGAAGGCTGCCTGTTGAACAGCACGACATCCTTGTCCATAAGGTGCCTCTCGACCACATATCCGATCTCCAGGCCGTCGGCGATCATCTCGGCGTTCCTGTCTGTGACCTTCATCCTGCGGCCGTCAGAACGGATGACGTAGTTGACGCCGGGGGCGTACCTTCCATCCTCCAGGGGTGGGTTGGAGCCCCTCTTGACCATGGCCTTGAGGACTTCGATATTGGCCTTGGTGACGTGTACCGGAACGGTCAGTTCACGGGCGGCCTCGTACGGGACCCCGACCTCATTGATGGACAGCGAGGGGTCGGGAGAGATGACGGTACGTGCCGAGAAGTTGACACGCTTACCGGACAGGTTGGAACGGAACCTGCCCTCCTTTCCCTTGAGCCTCTGGACCAGGGTCTTAAGGGGCCGGCCGGAGCGGTGCCTCGCCGGGGGAATGCCGGAGGTCTGGTTGTCGAAATAGGTGGTGACGTGGTACTGAAGCAGCTCCCACAGGTCCTCCACGATCAGCTGGGGGGCGCCGGCGTCACGGTTCTCGCGCAGACGCTGGTTGATCCTGAGGACGTCCACCAGCTTGTGGGTGAGATCATCCTCGGAGCGGTCGCCGGACTCCAGGGTGATGGAAGGGCGGACCGTCACCGGAGGGACGGCCAGCGCGGTTAGCACCATCCACTCGGGACGGCAGGAGTTGGGGTCGATGCCCAGGGGGGGCAGGTCCTCATCGGGGATGCGCTCAAGGCGCTCCCTCACTTCCTTGGGGGTGAGCTTATGGCCGTCCTCGCGGAAGGTGGTCGGCTTGTCCAGGGTGATCTTGCCCTGCTCCTGGCCGCAGTGCGGGCAGGTGGTGTTCTTAGAGGCGTCCTTGGCCGTTCCCTTGGCGAGCAGACGGTAATCGATGGCATCCCCGCCAAGGTCGTCCATGAGCTCCCACTCCTGGGCCTTCCGCTGCGCCTCCTCCTTGGTCATCAGCAGCTTGCCGCAGGTCTTGCATGTGGACTGCAGCAGCTTCTTTATCTCCTTGACCAGGCCGACGTGGATCACAGGCATGGCCAGGTCTATGTGGCCGAAGTGGCCAGGGCACTCGTCCACCTTGTTACCGCAGGTCTTGCAGCGCAGACCGGGCTCGATTACGCCCAGGTGGGGGTCCATCAGGCCCATGTCAATGGGAAAGCCATCGTCATCGTATGTGTCCGCGGTGATAACCTTGGTCGCGGACATCTTCCTGATCTCGTCAGGGGACAACGCAGAGAACTTGATCGAACCTATCCTCTTTGAAACGCCTCGCATCATCTTAGGTCCTCCAGCTGAAGGCGCATGACGACGCCAAGTGACAGCAGCTCATCCAGCAGCAGCTTGAACGCATAGCTCGTCTGCACGAGGTGCACGTTGGTGTTGTTGCCGCATACCGGGCAGCGTATCGCCCCCCTCCGGTCCATCATGGCGATGTGACCGCAGTTGGAGTTGCCGCACACATAGAGGAACGTACCATCGGACTCGTCCAGCAACCGGTCCTTGATGACCATGGCCGCTCCGTGCCCGATAAGGCAGTCCCTTTCCATCTCACCGAAACGCAGACCGCCCTGCCTTGAGCGGCCCTCTGTCGGCTGCCTTGTCAATATCTGCACCGGTCCGCGGGAACGCACATGCATCTTGCCAGAGACCATGTGGTGCAGCTTCTGGTAGTAGATGACGCCGGTGAATATCTCGGCCTCGATCTTCTTGCCGTTCTGACCGTCGTACATCACCTCCTTCCCAGTGGTCCTGAAGCCTGCGCGGCCCAGGGATTCCCTGATGGCCTGCTCCTTCTCTCCGGAGAAGGACGTACCGTCTATGGGCCGGGCCTCCATGGCACCGACCTTACCACCTATCATCTCCAGGACGTGGGCGACGGTCATACGGGACGGGATGGCATGGGGGTTGATGACCAGGTCCGGGGTCACCCCGTCGCAGGTGAAAGGCATATCCTCTTGGGGCACGATGAGGCCGATGACGCCCTTCTGACCGTGCCTGGAGGCGAACTTGTCGCCCAGCTCGGGGATGCGCTCGTCCCTCACCTTGACCTTGACCAGGCGGGAACCGTTCTCCGATTCGGTCAGCATGACGGAGTCGACCCAGCCGCTCTCTCCCGGCCGTATGGTGATGGACGTCTCCCTCCTCTTCTGCGGGGTGAGGAAGTCGGTCTCCTCCTCCAGGAACCTGGGGGGCGAGGTCTTCCCGACCAGGACGTCGCCTCCGGAGACCAAGGTCTCGGGGGATATCAGCCCGTCCTCGCCCAGGTTCGCATACGAGAGGTCGGTACGCGCTCCGCGGACGTCGGGGGAGGGGATCTCGAAGTGGTCCTCCTGCCCTCCGGGGTAACGCCGCTCCTCGGCACGATAGGTCCTCATGAAAGTGGATCGTCCCAGGCCGCGCTCGATGGAGGCACGGTTAAGGATGAGGGCATCTTCCATATTGTAGCCGTGATAGGATATGACGGCCACGACGAAGTTCTGCCCCGCAGGGCGCTCGTTGAAGGCCACGAAGTCCATGGGCTTGGTCTGGACCATGGGCTTCTGTGGGTAGTGCAGGATGTGGCCGCGGGTGTCCGGCCTCTTCCGATAGTTGGTGCAGCTCAGACCTAGAGACTGCTTGGCCATTCCCGCTCCCATGGTCACACGCGGGGATGAGTCATGTTCCGGGTATGGGACCACTCCCGCCGCCACCCCCAGGATGACCATTGGATCTACCTCCATGTGGGTATGCTCAGGGGTGATCAGGAGGGGTACCTTGTTGTCCCCGCCGCAGTGCTTGCACTTCAGGATGGCCTCCTTGCTGTCCGTCCCAGGGTTCATCCAGTCCATGTCAGTCGGCGACAGCGCGCGGGAGCATGAAGCGCACCGCTCAGGGGGATCATACGGCTCCACCGCCACCAGGGAATCCTCTTCTTCCTCGGCGTCGATCCATTCCATGACCCCTTCCCGCAGCAGGTCGGACCACTTGATCCGGCCCTCGCGGATGTCCTCAATGTGCCGGCGGGTGATCACGGTACGCCCCTCCTGGATGACCAGCAGGGGCCTCCTCAGGCGGCCTTCATCGCAGTTGATGATGACCTCACCCATCTCCTCGTCGTAGCGTATGTTGATCTCACTGGAAAGCAGCCCCTGCCTCCTCCCGGCACGTATCTCCGATACCAGCAGGCGGGGGTTCTCTACATTGCCCACCAGGTCGCCGTTAACATACACCTTGGCCCCAGTGCTGATCTCTCCGGCCTTGACCTCTACAACGCCCCGGTCCCGGAGCAGCCACTGGACGTCCTCCTCTCGGAATCCCTCGGAAACGTCGATTATGAGGGCGGCGTTCTTCACCAGCCCGCAGTTCTGGCCCTCAGGGGTCTCGTTGGGGCACAGCCGGCCCCACTGGGTGGGGTGAAGGTCACGGGCCTCGAAGTGAGGCTGAGAGCGGGTAAGGGAGGAGGTGACCCTCCTCAGGTGGGACAGGGTGCTCATGTTGGAGGTGCGGTCCAACAGCTGCGACACTCCAGCCCTACCGCCGACCCAGTTACCGGTCGCCAGTGCGTGCAGGAGCCGGTGCGTGAGCAGGTCAGGACGGATGGCCGACCCGATGCGCAGGTCCTTCTTCCTGGCGAAGCTCCTCTCTAGCTGGTACTTCAGGTCCTTCATCAGGTTGGTGAAGGCCACCCGGAAGAGGTCCTCCATGAGGTCCCCTGACAGCTTGAGGCGCTTGTTGGCGTAGTGGTCCTTGTCATCCTCCTTGCGCAGGCCGATGCTGAGCTCCAACACTGAACGTGCGATCCTGCCCAAGAAGTGGGCCTTCTTGATGCGGTCCTCTTTGGTGTCGCCAAGGTGCGGCAGAAGAGAGCGGTCGATGATGGACTCCACCTTCTTTTCCCTGTACTCTCGTGCCTGCCCGGTGGCGAACTTACGCTCCAGGTAGTTCAGGGCATCCTCGGTGGTGAAGACCCCATTGGGCGGGTAGAGCTTCTTGTCATGGCACTCCTCGATGTTGGCGTACACGATGTTGGCCATGTCCGAGACGCTCACGATGGCATCGTAGATCTCCTTGTCGTTCTCCATCCCCAGGGCCTTCATGAGTATGACAAGGGGGATCTGTCCGGAGGCGGCAGGGACGGTGACCATGAGGATGCCGTCCTTCTTCTTCTCCACCAGGGTGAGGGCGCGGTAACCCTCCTTCTGCGAGAACACCTTGGCCACCTCCAGCTGGGTGCCGTAGCGCTCGTTGTACTCCACCATCACCCTGTTGGGGGCGAGGTCCTCAAGGGATATCAGCACCCTCTCAGTCCCTCCGATGATGAAGTACCCGCCGGGGTCAGCGGGGTCCTCCCCGAACTCGATGAGCTTCTCCTTATACTCCGCGTCGGTCAGCTCCCGCTCCTCTTCCATGCTCTCCTTGAATAGGTTGCATCGCTTGGACCGGAGCATGATGGGAAGGTCTCCGATGTGCACCTTCTCCGGCTCCTTCTCAATACCGTCCTCGATGATGGTGAACTCCAGCTCGATAGGCGCCAGATAGTTCAGGTTCCTCAGCCTGGCCTCCATGGGGGTGAGCTTGTGGGTGGCGCCATTGGCCTCCCTGACCACGGGATTGAGGATCCTAATCGTCGGCCTGCTGTACTGAGGATCGATGTTGCCGGTCTTCTCGTCCCGTCTCCTTCCGACCCGGATCTCCACCTGGCGTCCGTCGGTCCGGTCCTGCTCCAGCTTGATGATGCCTCTGGTGGTGTCATCGGCCGATACCCGCAGGTTGTCTACGATCTTCTGCATGCGGCTGTTGGGATTGTCCATCGTGGAGAGGAAATCGTTGAAGCTGGCAATGTGGTGATTGACGATGGACCGGTCCTTGAAGTATAGTTCTATGAGATCACGCAATTTGTTCTCACCCCTTGAGTTCCTTGCTGATCACCAGACGGTACACTATGAACTCCTCGGCGGTGTCGCTTTTACGTCTTATCTGTATCACCCTTCCGGGATTTATGGGACCCTCGATCCTCTCCAAGATCCTGATGCATGCATCATCCTTCCGGATCTTGGGGAGCTGGTCCTTGGTAATCTTAAACTTGGCCAAGACCTTCTCGGCCTCCTGCTCTGACAGCAGGGTATGCTCTGGCACGAGATCGTGCTCCAAAACGTGTAAATCAGACTCGACCACCTAGTTCACCTCGTCCGCGAATGATATTGGAATATATTGTTGACCACTGGTCAGAATAATAAAACATCGCCGTATTGGCTTCCCGAACGTTGCACCTTCCATCGTTCAACTCCTATCTCCCCAGGGCGGGCCCGCGGGGATTTTCGGAGCGCACGGGAAGGCCGCGCGCCTTTCGAACCCCGGACCACCTGGTTAAAAGCCAGATGCTCTTTCTAGGGAAAGCGGGATGTTTTGCCGCCATCCTACCTAGCTGAGCTACGGGCCCATGGCAAGCTAATAGGCATTGCAGAAGCCCATGTAAAGCCTCTAATTATTTAAAGGTTGGCTTAGGTCCTGGAGGGGGGCCATAGCTCATGGGTGTTATTCGAAACATAAGGCCGTAGCGACGGCCGAACGAAACGGGTCCTGCTCCATCCGCCCCTGCCTATCTGGATGCGAACATGTGTAACACCTGGCCATTACTTATGCTTTGCCAGGCGCCTCTTCACCGTATCGCTGCGAAGCTCGCGAAGAGCGTCGGATGCTATCCAACGTCCGGACTTGGTCCCCTCGGCCCTGATCCTCTCCGCGCAGGCGATGGCCGACGCGTTCAAGGCTGTATTCCTCTTTCCTATGTTCCTCAAGGCCCAGTTCACCGCCTTACGGACGTAGTTGCGGTCGTCGTAGGACTCCATTTCTATGGCGGACAGGAAGGGAAGGAACCGCTCATCCTCAGCCTTTTTATCATGAACGGCCAGGGCGGCCATTAGGGCGAAGCCAGCTCTTTTTACGAACTCCTCCTCTCGCGAGGACCATTCCATGGCCTTCTTCCACCCCACTGAGGTGAAGGAGAAGACGTTGGAAGTGCATTGGTCGCATATGTCCCAGGAGTCGAAG
>MVRB01000088.1 GCA_002067635.1 Methanomassiliicoccales archaeon PtaU1.Bin030
GACGGGCACCAGCACGTTACCGTTGGGATGGATAACGGGCTCACCAAGAACAAGCTCCCAGTGCCCTGGGAACTCCTGGGACATGTTGAAGCGCCAACTGATGGCCCCGGTCGTGGGGAACCGGATGAGCTCAGAATCGTAGGTGTTCACCGAGCGGGTGGAGATGTACACTCCCCCCAAACCGTCGACCACGGGATCGGTGCATAGGCCATCGATGGGGGCCTGCCACTTCTGAGCGCCATCCTCGTTCAACGCGCGCAATCCAACGGGCCGCTTTATGCCATCGGGGTCCAGCTCCGATATCAGCGCGTATGTCGTCCCGTCGGACGAGAGGGCGGGTTCACCGTAGAAGAGGTCATCGATCTTCCATTGGATCCCCGAGGGAGTGCTGTCGATCGCATTGGCAAAGGTTTGCCCATCCAATGATCCAAGGCTCCCAAGCCCGTTTGCCTGGACGATGCCCGGAATAAAAAGTAGGAAGGCCACGAGCAGGATGGACGATAGCCCCCGTGAACCTTGTTCCAACGTTCTCCCCTGGGCTCAGGAGTCCGGTAAATCGTTTATTAACTATCCGTCCTAATAGTCAAAATTGATATTGAGAATGGTGCTAAAAAAAATAATGCTGGCCAGCGTCAGAGAGGTCGTTCGTGAACCCTGCTGATCAGTATAAGTCACATAGAGGCAGAACAGCAAGGTCGTGCTGATGAACGGCCATCTCGAACAGGTGGTGACCAATATCCTCCGGGAGAGCTAGGGTGAATATTGGCGGACTAGCGCTTTTTAAATCCCGCCCGACAGAAGGCAAGAGGAGGCGGACTCAGCTTATGTGAGGAAACGTCTTGACAATGGAGAGCGGGTGAACATGGCGGTTCGGTGCAGGGGAGGCCATTGGATACGAGGTTTGGTTAGGTCATTGGATAAGGGCGTCGTATCCGATGGCTATCAGGCCGGACTGGGTGACCACGCCCATGCTCTTCGCCGTTCGCTGGGAAGATAAGCGCATCGTCGGTATGGCCTCTACATGGCATGAGCTGAGCCTTTTTCCCAGGGATACCGGTGGTAACATCAGCTAAGGAGTGGGACCGTATGAACGAGGAACGGGGCATGGTGCCCAGATTCTCGGAATGGCCTTGGACCACCTCAGGAAGATAGGGCTCGAAAGAGTCATCCTCGCATGTACAAGGTAAAGAAAGGATCCCAAAGGAGCCTCTTGAAATGCGGTGGCATCCGAAAAGAGGAAACATAGTGGGAGGGCAAGATGATCCATCGGTACGGGATATTGATCGATCAGGTGACCTTTGCACAGACTGCCGTCAGGGTGCAGGAAGGGGAGGCAGGTTGATCAATGGTGGGTCAAAGGATGTTCTTTCAAGATCTAGTTCCGCTCATTTGAAATCGAACTTGCTGATGACGGTCTTCCCGTCACGTAGTATCTCACCGAGCTTGGAAACGACGGTATCCGCATCCTCGATAGGTATCTCGTTGAGTGAACAGATGACCTTGAGGATGGACCTTAGCGCAATATCAAACCCGCGGGGCTGGCCATGATGGCACTCGGAGATCAAAGCCCCCAGGCAGCCCCAGATGAGGATGTAGTTGAGCCGATAGCTTTCCTTCTCCTCGTCCGATCCGAAGCCGTTCAGACGGCTTTCCGTCCATTCCATCGAACGATCCACCAGGCCGTTCATCACCTTCCAAGAAGAGTGGGCCTCGAACAGCAGCTCCGAGGCCCGAGGATCCTTGTACGCAGCATACAGCTCGAGGGCTGCGGGATAGCCCACCGTGATGATGATATCCTTCCTTCCCCTGAGATACCTCTCGGCCTCCTCTAACGCATCACCATAGATGCTGACCATCACGCCCTTGAGGATATCTTCCTTCGTGGGGAAGAGATGGAATAAGCTACCGTTCAATATCCCCGCCGCCTCAGCGATCTCACGGGTCGTGGTCTTCTCGTAGCCTCTCACGGTAAATAGGTCCTTGGACGCATTGATGATCTTCTCAGTGGTCTCGTACCTCCGCTGTTCGTTGAGTCCGATAAGTCCGCCCTTCCTTTTTTCCTCACGAACCTTGGTAACGATCGACTTGATCTTCTTGCCCATAACCTATTGTTCTCCATACCAAGACGAGTATATTCAACCCGTGGTTGGATGCTTCTACGATTTGAGATAGCACTTTCAATATTTGAGCTTAATCAAATATTGAGTATACTCTAAGTTTGAGCTTGCTCAAATAATTTTTAATACTGGTTTGTAGGTCACCCCACTCTAGAATTCAGGTGCTAGTATGTTGGATAGGTTGGCTAATACGATCATCAAGCACTCGAAGGCCATCGTAGCCATCTGGATAATCGTTCTCCTAGTCTCGATCCCAGCGCTGTTACAGGTCAACAGCGTTGTGAACTATCAGATCACTGAAGGGGCGTCGGTCGACTACGAATCCTTGCAGGCAGAAGACATCATAGAACGGAGCTTCAACACCTCTGTGGCTAACGGCACGGTGATCGTCGTGCTGCAGTCGGAGAACGTCACGGACGCTGTGATGCACGATTTCGTGACCGAACTGGAGGAGCGCATCCGAGCTTCCTCGGATATCACATACCTAGAGAACGTGACCTCCATCTACACTGTCTCTGACCAGGTCATCGCGGCCTATGTCAAGCAGGTTGGCCCCAGCATGTACGAGGCAGAGGAACAGGTCAACACCAGTGCATTTCTCCTGTATGGTATCCCGTACATCTATGTGCAGAACTGGGAGTACATCCACGCAACCCATCCTAGCCTCACCGTAGCTCAGACCGATGCCGCCACCTTTTCGGCGGCGAGCACATACCTTGCTCAGTTCCTGTCCGCGGCCGACGATTCCACCGAGGCCATGGCCTACGGCTACTATTACGGGTTCACTGATATTTGGAACGCCTCCGCAGCCTCGCCAGCGCTCAGCGGGGACCCGATGGCCCGAGCCAATCACACAATAGGCACGGTCGCGCCAGTCTTCATCTCCCAGCTTCCGTCCGAGTACCAGACAATCATGAACGCCACGTTAGGCGCGTTCAACCTCGCCATGTTCTCTAACCCAGCAGAGGTGCAGGGGACCGTCCACTCCTTCGTAATGAGCATGGTGGGACGGGTGGCGGGTATCGCCAACACCACCTTCCTCCAGGAGGTCTATGATCTGGGGCCGGCCTACGACGACGCTGCGGTTGGGAGGTATGCTCAATCGGTCGTGAGCAACGGCACGCTGGCTTCATACCCTGTCCTTGTCCCTTCCACATACCTTTCTGGCCTGGTGGCGTCGAACAACCACACCATGCTTTTCATGATCACGTTCTCGGTCGACGCTTCCTATACGACGGACGACGGGGACAAACCCCTTATGGACGATGTCGCGGCGATCCGGGACATAATATCTGACATCAAGTCAGAGAAGGGTGTCTCCATTACATCATACGTCACCGGTGACGCGGCGATCGCCGCAGATATGGAGTCCCGCTCGAAGAGCGACCTGGCGATCATTGAGCCGCTGACCATCATCATCATCGTAGTTCTGATGGGGCTGCTGTTCCGTTCTGTCATCGCGCAGTTCCTTCCCTTGGGGGCAGTGGCCGTCGCGCTTGGCATCAGCGAGGCGGTGGTGTTCCTAATCGGCTCCCTGGTGTCCGATGTTATGTACTTCGTGCTCACCCTCCTCATAGTGGTCCTGCTGGGAGTGGGCACCGACTACTCCATCTTCCTCATGACCAGGTACAAGGAGGAGCGTATCAAGGGAGCGACTAAGGAGGATGCAGTGCATACCGCCGTCTGCTGGGCGGGTGAGTCGATAATTACCAGCGGCGCTACCGTCATCATCGCGTTCCTCGCGATGTCCACCGCCACGTACTCCATGGTGCAGACGATGGGGCTCATACTAGGGCTTTCGATCGTAGTGGCGCTCCTGGTGTCGCTGACCCTCGTGCCTTCCCTGCTCGTGCTCTTTGGCAACCATATCTTCTGGCCAAACACCGGCAACCGGTGGAAGACGTACTGCGAGAAGTACAACAAGAAGAAAGCGGCGGGCAAGCGTGGCTACTTCCACAACGCCGCCTCGTTCGCCGTTAAGCATGCAGGGGTCGTAATGGTGGCGGCGATCGTCATTTCGATACCGGCCTTATATGTCTACGCTACCGCCACGACCAGCTTTGACTTCATCGGCAGCATGGGCTCGACCGAGAGCACGGATGGTCTCAATGCCATGTCCGACGACTTCGGTGCTGGTCAGATCTCTCCCACATACATCGTCCTGGACTCGTCGGACGCGTTCATATACAACGGGACCGCGCTGAACATGGAGTATATGGATGCGATCGAGAACCTCACAGCGACGGTTGCGTCCGACCAGGACGTCAGGTCGATCTCCAGCCCAACACGGCCCTACGGCGAGATAGTAGACTACCACAACTTCAGCGGTCTGCCGACCGATGTGCAGGAGAAGATACTGTCGATGATCGGTACGGACAATCGAACGGCCCTTATGACCGTGACCCTGACAGAGGAGCCGATGAGCACCACCTCGGTCGACCTCATACCGAACCTGAGGGCCGAGCTGAATAACGCGGCAGGCAGGGAGCCGATCCTATCTGGAACGGACATCCTGGTGGGTGGTGAGAGCGCGGTGGTCTACGACATCAGCGTCGACATGGACCACCAGTTCACCTACATCTAGACCTTGGTCATCATAGGAATATTCCTCGTGCTGATGATCGTCCTCGGATCCCTGCTGCTGCCAGCGTTCGCTATAGTGTCCATTGCCATGAGCATCGCCTGGTCATTTGCCGCCACCTACCTCGTGTTCGGCCTGTGGCTGGACGCGCCGCTGCTGTTCCTTGTGCCCCTGATACTGTTCGTCATGCTCATGGGGATAGGGATGGACTACAACGTGTTCATCCTCACCCGCATCAGGGAGGAGGCCCACAAGGGCAAGGAGACCAAGCAGGCGGTCGTGGATGCCGTAGAGGCCACCGGGGGCATCATCACCGCCCTGGCGCTGATAATGGCCGGTGCTTTCGGCTCCCTGATGTTCTCCGGGAACACCATGCTCCAGGAGTTCGGCTTCGCCCTTGCCTTCGCCGTACTATGCGACGCCATGATCGTAAGGACATACGTTGTGCCTGCGGCCATGACGCTGATGGGAGAGAAGGCATGGTGGGCTCCGGGCAGACTGCAGCGCGTGGGCAGGCGGGAGAGGCTGGAGAAGAAGTGAGTAACAAAGAGATGGTAAACTCCCCCAGAAGGTGCGGCGTTTGAGGCCGCACCTTGTAATTTTTTTATTTTCTTAGCACCGATAACAGGGCATTCGAACGCCTCCTAAAATGCGTTGCAGGAGGTATGAATGATGCTCGATGCTATGTCCACTTCTAACCCTTTCCTCTCTCCCATGATAAATTCTCTCGCATGCCCCCTCTCTCCCTGAAATACTTACTGGCATCTGATGGTCCAGATTCTCTTCTCCCCAGGAGCATTCATAAGATGCGACGCACAGCACTTGGATCAAAAGAAGTGCAGGGGAAGGGATTTGAACCCCCGAACCACTAAGGATAAGACCCTGAATCTTACGCCGTTGGCCAAGCTT
>MVRB01000089.1 GCA_002067635.1 Methanomassiliicoccales archaeon PtaU1.Bin030
TACGGTTGGTCGGAGGGTTGATGGAGCTGGCGGCCCGCACCGCCCCCAAGGCCGTGGGCCAGGACTTCATCGAGGCCCGGGTGCTGGACGACGACGAGAGGACAGCCCTGGGGAAGGACATGATCGCACTGGCCCAGGAGCGTTCATCACCTAACTGGGCACGGGACGGCCAGAACGTGCTGGACTGCTCCGCGGTGGTCCTTATCGGCCTACTGCCGCATCCCGGGGCGGGCCTGGACTGCGGGGCGTGCGGGTTCTCCGGCTGCAAGGAGTTCAACGAGCGGAACATGGAGAAGGACTTCATCGGGCCCAACTGCGCCCTGCGTCTGCTGGACCTGGGAATAGCCTTGGGATCGGCGGCCAAGGTGGCCTCGGAGCTGAACGTGGACAACAGGATAATGTACCGCATCGGAGTGTCCGCCCGCCGGCTGGGCCTAACGAGGTCGATGATCTGCCACGGCATACCCCTCTCGGCGACCGGCAAGAACATATTCTTTGATAGGGTCGTAAAAAAGTAGCGCCGCCCTCACCGCTCGGAGCGGCGGCAGAGGAAACGGCCAGATCCCTGAGGGACCCTGCTCGAGGTTGAAATAAGAGCGTATCTACCACACAGCAAGGTTTGAATAATGGGGGCGATTATGTCAAGGCAGGTCGCTTAGTACAAAGCGATTTTAAGTCACACGTTCACCGGAGGCCTCATTTGACCCAATTTGATTCCGAAGAGACGAGCGAGGAGATAACGCGATGCCCGTTCCCCAACCGCAAGGAGGGGGAGATGTTCGGCGTCGCCGACCAGTTGTTAGGAGCCTCCCGTATCAAGGTTATGTGCGAGGACGGCACCGCCCGCATGGGGCGCATCCCGGGGAAGATACGCAAGCGCATGTGGATCCGTGAGGGCGATCTCCTCATCGTCAAGCCCTGGGAGTTCCAGGCGGACAAGGCGGACATCATGTACCGCTACACCAAGACGCAGGCCAGCTACCTGCATCGCCGCAAGGCCATCCCCAAGAACCTGGACGTATTCTGAGGCGGTTCCGGCCATGGTCCAGAAGGATGCCTATGAGGCGCTCGAGCACAAGATCATGGCCCTGCGGGAGAACAGCCGCACCGGGGATGAGCGCAAGACCCTGGACGAGGTGTTCGACCGGGACACCATCCTGGGGATATACAAGCTGATGACCGACGGGTACATCGATACCATCCAGTACCCCGTGTCCACCGGAAAGGAGGGGAACGTCTTCGCGGCCGCGGACGCCGAAGGGAAGCTGTATGCCCTCAAGGTCTACCGCACCTCCAACGCCACCTTCAACCGCATCGCCAAGTACATCGAGGGGGACAAGCGGTTCAAGGGCCTCAGCGGCTCCCGGCGGAAGATCATATACGCGTGGGCGAGCAAGGAGTTCCGGAACCTCCAGCGGTTGGAGGACGTCGGGGTCAAGGTCCCTTCGCCCATCCGCTACTACCGCAACATGCTGGTGATGCAGTACATCGGCAGCAAGGCAGGTCCGGCGCCCCTGCTGCGGCAGGTAACGCTGGACGATCCCGAGGAGGTGTACTCCACGCTCATAGAGTACATGCGCCTCGCCTACCAGGAGGCGAAGCTGGTGCACGCCGACCTGAGCGAGTACAACATCCTCTACTACAGGAAGAGGCCGGTGATCATAGACGTGGGGCAGGCGGTGCTCACCGACCACGTGAACGCCAAGGATTTCCTCCTCCGGGACATCGAGAACGTGAACAGGTTTTTTAGGGGGCTTGAGGTAAGTATATTGAGCAGGGACGAGGCCCTCCGGACCATAACAGAGGCATCCAAATGAGACTGGTACGTATACCGAAGGAGCGGGTCGGCGCCCTCATCGGGACCGATGGGGAGACCAAGGGGTTCATCGAGAGGCGGACCGGGGTCAAGATGAGGATAGATACCGAGGGGGAGGTGGACATCGAGGACAACCCCCAGGACCCCCTGGCAGCCCTCAAGGTCATGGACCTGGTGAAGGCCATAGGGAGAGGCTTCTCCCCTCACCGCGCGTTCCGCCTGCTGGACGAGGATGAGTACCTGGAGGTCATCGAGCTGGGAGACTTCGTCGGCAAGAAGGGGGACCAGCTGGCGCGCGTGCGCGCCCGCTTGATCGGCTCCAACGGCAAGACCCGGCGCATCATCGAGGACCTCACGGGCGCCAACATGTCCATCTACGGCAGCACCGTGTCCCTCATCGGCAACTCCATACAGCTGCCGATCGCCAAGACCGCGGTGGAGATGATCCTTCGCGGGAGCGAGCATGCCACGGTCTACCGCTACCTGGAGAGGTCAAGGGCGACCCTGCGCATCGCGGAGATGGGTTTCATCTGAGGGGTAAGGGAGAAATACCCTATCCTCATTGAGCCGTTGGCGAGGACGGGACCATGAACCGTTTCGCCGCGTGATCCCATGAACGACACCATCGACCGGGCCGACAAGGCCTTGAAGTTCCAGTACCTCTGCGACCACTGCCTGGGGCGCCTGTCCGCGCACGTGGATACGGGCACCACCGACCTTGAGAGGGGGCGGAGCGTCCGGGAGGCCGTGGCCCGGGAGCGCGCCGCCAGGAACGAGACCATGCCCGAGACCACCTTCTGCTGGTTGTGCGAGGACATGTTCCAGGACCTGGAGCGCTTCGCCCAGGAGGCCATCGAGAAGCTGGGGACGATCGAGTACGATACCTTCCTCATCGGGACCAGGGTCGACCCCGCGGTGCAGGACCGCGAGGAGCGCCTGTGGTCCGAGGTCGGTGGCGAGAAGGCCGAGCCCATCAAGGCCGAGCTGAACCGGGAGATAGGCAAGATCGTGGAGAGGAGCACGGGCAAGGAGGTCGATTTCAAATCGCCTGACGTGGTCGCGGTCATCGACACCCGCTTCGGACACGTCGAGCTGGACATCGCTCCCATATTCATCTACGGCCGCTACCGCAAGTTCTCCCGGGAGATCCCCCAGACCCGGTGGCCCTGCCGGGTGTGCCAGGGCAAGGGCTGCAAGCGCTGCGGCAACACCGGGAAGATGTACCAGAACAGCGTCCAGGAGATCATCGGGAACGTTGTGCTTAAGGAAGCGGAGGGAGCGGACCACTTCTTCCACGGGATGGGGCGGGAGGACATCGACGCCCGCATGCTGGGGACGGGGAGGCCCTTCGTCCTGGAGATCTCCGAGCCCAGGAAAAGGCACTTGGACCTGGAGGCATTGACCATTTTAGTGAACGAGAACGGGGCGGGGGAGGCGGACTTCTCCGGACTGCGCCGTTCGTCACGCGATGAGGTACGCCAGATAAAGGCGGCGACCCCGGACAAGGTGTACCTTGCCGAGGTCAAGGTACATGGCAAAGTTAATAAGGACCGAGTCAATGAGGTAGTCCAATCGTTAAGTCAAGCGCGTATCACTCAGCAGACGCCAACGAGGGTCGCCCATCGTCGGGCGGACCTTGCCAGAGAACGGGAGATCCACGACCTCCAGCTGATGGAGTTCGCCGAGGACCGACTCGTCCTCCAGCTGAGAACGGAGTCCGGGACTTATGTCAAGGAGTTCGTGAGCGGGGACAACGGTCGCACCGTTCCCAGCTTCTCGGCGGCACTAGGGTTGCCGTGCGAGGTCACCGCGCTCGATGTATTACAGGTGATCGATACCACTAACGAGGGATGAAAATGGTACAAGCTTCCAGAGGCCTCAAGCGCAAGACGCGCAACATACTTAGCAAGACCCCCCGCACCAAGGGGATGACCCCTATCACCCATGAGTTCCGCGAGTTCGAGGTCGGGGAGAAGGTAAGCGTGGTCATTGACCCCGGCGTTCACTATGGAATGCCCCACATGCGTTTCCAGGGGAAGACCGGCGTAGTTACTGGAAAGCAGGGTCGCTCTTTTGTCATCGATGTTTACGATGGTGACAAACTGAAGACCGTGATCTCCAGGCCTGAGCACCTGAAGAAGAGCAACTGAGGCAGGGCTCATGTCCGAGGAACGCTACGTGACCTTGGCAGAGGTCAAGCAGCTTCTGGAGAACGCCAGCCGCATAAGGGAGCTCACTCCTGACCAGAAGCTTGCCCTCGACCATTCTCAGAAGGTCGCCAAGCTGACACTGGAGAAGGCCGAGGCCCTGAGGGCCGAGCTTTCCAATCTGGGTTTCATTTCCGAAGCACTATGCACCAAGATCGCCGATCTCCTGCCCACGCACAGCGAGGATGTCCGCGTCCTGTTCACCAAAGAGAGAATGGTGCTAGAGAAGAAGAATATAGAGCAGATACTATCTACGGTACAGAAGTATCTATAGGCTCTTAACGCTGAGGCGGAGATTGAAATGGAGGATTACGCGCTGATATTAGACTATTTACCTCAGGGAATACCAACTGACAAGAGTTTCAGGAGGGAACCCCTGGCCTATGCCATCGGAGAGGTCGAGTTCAAACTTTTCGAGCTCGTTCCCAAGGTGGAGGCGGTCATCGTCATCGGCGACCGGGTCTACATCGGCAAGGATCCTTCCCTTCGCGATAAGATCGTGCACGTCAAGCGCAGGGTGGGCTACGAGGAGCTGACCGCTGCGGCCCAGGCCGAGCTCCCCTTCGTCCTGCAGGACATAGTGAAGCAGCAGCAGGATCGCTTCATAAAGTTCTTCAACGAGGCCCAGGCCATCACCACTCGGTTCCACATGCTGGAGCTCATCCCGGGGCTGGGAAAGAAGACGATGTGGGCCATCATCGAGGAGCGGAAGAAAGGTGCGTTCACCGACTACGAGGACCTTGTCAAGAGAGTACCTGCCCTGAAGCACCCCGACAAGCTCTTGGCCAAGCGGATAGAGGACGAGCTTTCCGATCCCTCCCAGAAGTACCGCATCTTCGTATCCCGGTGAGGGTCAACATCCCTCTGACCTTCACCCGGGATAGATCCCTCTACGCCGGGTCGGGAGGAACAAGGTAATAAATGGCGGACATGATGCTTTTCGACCAGGGTGTGGATGGGGTGCCGCGGGAGCTGTGGCCATGAACCAGATACGGACGGGGGACATCATCGAACGGCTGGCCGGCCTGGGGGTTAGCCCGACCAAGGGGATGGGGCAGAACTTTCTCATCGACGAGAGGGTCGCGGAGCGTCAGATAGCCTTCGCCGACATCGGTGACAAGGACACGGTGCTTGAGGTCGGTCCCGGCCTCGGCGTCCTGACCAATCGGCTGGCGGAGAGGGCGGGCAGGGTCGTCGCCATAGAGATGGACCGAAGGCTCGCGGACCACCTCCGCCCTTCGCTGCCTGGCAATGTGGAGCTGATAGTGGGCGACGCTCTGACGGTGCCGTTCCCCCCGTTCGACAGGATGGTGTCCAACCTTCCATACTCCATCTCCTCGCCCATCATCTTCAAGCTCCTGGAGCATGAATTTCAGAAGGCGGTGGTGATGCTGCAGAAGGAGTTCGCCGACCGCCTGGTGGCGAGGCCGGACACCGACGATTACTCCCGCCTGACCGTCAACGTGTACTACCGGGCGGAGTGCAAGGTCCTGGAGAAGGTCCCTCGCTCCCGATTCTGGCCGCCCCCCAAGGTCGATTCTGCCATCGTGGAGCTTGTCCCTCGGCCCGCGCCGTTCACAGTGAAGGATGAGGGGCTGTTCTTCCGCCTGGTGGAGGTCCTGTTCCAGCAGCGCCGGAAGAAGATAGGCACGGTGCTGAGGATGAAGGGGCTGATGTCCGCGGAGCAGCGTTCCCGGGTCCCCTACGCGGACCTGAGGATAGAGGCGCTGGCGCCTGAGCAGATAGGTGAGCTGTGCGACGCCGTGTACGAGATCGGTCTCGACCGGTGATATCTCTGCGGGCCCGGATCCAAGCGGTCTGGTCCATGAAGTGGCAGTGAGGTCCTTTCTTTCATTATTGTCCATGCTCGTAAGTGGTCTCCTTAGGTCGGAAATATGCACAACCAAGCCGGTAATGGTGGGTGAGGAAAGGTGGTGTTCTGATCGAGGATGTGAGGAGAGCGGTCGAGGAAAGTGTGTCCAGATCGGGCCTGAAGGGGCGGCAGAGGGAGATGGGATGGGACATCGTGAGGGACGAAAAGAACTCATTCGAGGAGCGGTTCTACGATCCCGATCACCCAAAGGACAGCGATTGGGTGGCGGACTTCGAGCTTGACGTGCTCTTCTCCCACCTGATGGGCAGGAGGTTCCCGGAGAACACGGTCCGATGCCTCCACTTCCATAGTGCCTGATGATGAAATGACCAATGGCCCCCGAAACGTTTTCCTCTCTTTTTCTGGACGTTAAACCCGGTGCCGCTGTGTTCAGTGTATTCCGCTGATCTCGCTGATGGTTGGGCATGAACGGTCGATCTGACAGCCTTACGCTCACCAAAGCCCTGAACGAAGGCACTGGTTCGCAAGGAGTCCTCGATACTGTTGCCCGGCCACCTCGGGACTTATGTGGCTTGTCTCTACTTACTCTACTTTGAATAAGGACCCAAGCTTGATGCTTCCAGAGAAGGTCTGGGCCACGATCAGGAGTTGTGCAACGACATGGCCGTCATCCTGGATCAAATATCTTGCAGCATGGGATCGACACCCTCAGATGACATCAGAGCGTCGGGGGGTCGCTGGGACGGGCGATGCCCCGATCCCTGCCTGAGCGTGTTCCGCATCGCCTATGAGGCTGCGTTGGCGGCGGGGTTGAGCGGAGACCTCATGCCTGAGCTGAGGAGCGAGAACGGCGTGCTTCATTCCTTCCGTCCCAACGGCAGGAAGATCCCTTTGAAAAGCGCCGGTGACTGCGGTGCCGGCAGCGAGTATGCCTCCTTACTCCAGGAGATCGTGGAAGGGCGGGGACATATATCTCACGTGGTTCGTCGCAAGAGCTGAATGCCTGGGAAAGCACATCGCTCTGCTCAGGGAGCGTTCCCTGGACCGCTCCAATCCCTCAGGTCCAGCCTGAGGTAGTACCTGTCCGTCCCTTCCCCGTACTCATCCTGACGGTACTCGGCGATCCGGAATCCCATCTTCTCCGTGTATATGTGCAGGGCCCGGGCATTGCGGGGGTCGACGGTCAAAGTGACCGCGGTTATGCCTTCCCTGATGAGGCTCCGGAGCGACTCCTGCAGAAGGTATGTCCCGCCTCCGTTCCCCTGGTAGTCCTTCTGGACCGCTATCTGCACCAGGTACGCGATGCCCGGATCGTCCCACGACCTGAGGAATATGGTGAAGCCCTTCATGACCCCGTCCACGAAGAGCCCGTAGACCCTTCCGTGCCTAATGTGGTAGGGGACCGACCACCTGTTCTGCAGCGTCTCCATGAAGGCATCCCTCTCGACCATCAGGATGGAGGCGACGCTTTCCCTGCTCTTCTCGACACGCCTCACGACCAAATGCTCGCCCTGGGAGATGTTCTCAGCCCCTTCCGTTCCCGCCCTGAGGGGTTTCCCGGTCTCAGGGCCTCCCTAGATTGGGTGCATATGAAAGAACCTTTGCGTCCGGACCCATTGTGGTGATTTGGCATGCTTCCTTACAGGCAGTGTTGGTCGTCGGCCGTGACCTCCTAAACTCGTACGGGCGCCCCTATTATCATGACCATCAGCCGAGAGCGTTGCTGGCAGATGGGACGATCATCCTCTACCAATGTATTTTTCTAGCCCGGGGGCATATCATTTGGGTGGTAGAGAGATGCAGATCGGTATCGTCGGAAAGCCCAACGTTGGCAAGTCCACATTCTTCTGTGGAGCGACCTTGGCCAGCGCGGAGATAGCCAGTTACCCGTTCACCACCATCAAGGCCAACAAGGGCGTGGCCTTCGTTCGGGGGAGGTGCCCCCATCTCGATTTCAACACCAAGTGCGACCCCCGAAACGCGGGATGCGACAACGGCACGAGGATGATACCCGTGGAGCTGCTCGACGTCGCTGGCCTGGTACCGGACGCTTGGAAGGGCCGGGGCCTGGGGAACCAGTTCCTCGATGACCTGAGGCAGGCGCATGCACTGGTGCACGTCATCGATGCCTCCGGTTCCACCGACATCGAGGGGAACGCCGTCCCCCCGGGCTCCCATGACCCGGTCGAGGACATCCACTTCCTGGAGAGGGAGATAGCGCTGTGGATGAGGGGCATCCTGGAGAAGGGCTGGGAGAAGGCGGCCCGCCAGGCCCACATGGAGGGCAAGCCCATAGAGCCCATCATACATGACCGGCTCACGGGCCTGGGGGTGACCGAGGCCCAGGTGGCGGCAGCGATGAGGGAGTCAAAGCTGCCCGACAACCCCATGAACTGGGGGCCGGAGGAGATGCTCCGCCTGACCGATGCCATCCGCAGGTACGCCAAGCCGATGATCATCGCCCTCAACAAGGCGGACCTCGCCGACGATGCCACGCTGCAGCGCCTCGCCCAGGCCGCAGGCGGGTTGTCCGTGCCTACGATGGCCGAGGCCGAGCTGGCCCTGAAAAGGGCGGCCAAGGCCAAGCTGGTCGACTATATACCGGGGGAAGACCATTTCGATCTCGTGGACCCCTCCAAGCTCAGCGCGCCGCAGGC
Source organism: Methanomassiliicoccales archaeon PtaU1.Bin030 (assembly GCA_002067635.1). Lineage (GTDB taxonomy): Archaea > Thermoplasmatota > Thermoplasmata > Methanomassiliicoccales > Methanomassiliicoccaceae > UBA6. Next base: position 8,515 of record MVRB01000089.1, read on the forward strand.
CAAGGCCCTGGAGAGGATCAGGGAGGGAGTGGGGAGGCTGCACGGCACCGGTGTGCAGAAGTGCCTGGAGAAGGCCGCGTACGAGCTGCTGGACCTCATCGTCGTCTATCCGGTGGAGGACGAGACCAAGCTGACCGATCATGACGGAAGGGTGCTGCCGGACGCGTTCCTAGTACCCAAGGGCACCACCGCCAAGGGTCTGGCCTACAAGGTGCACACCGACCTGGGGGATAACTTCATCCGCGCCGTAAACGTCAGGACGCACCGCACCGTGGGCAACGACTACATCCTGCAGAACAACGATGTGATCACCATCATCTCCAGGAAGTGATCTCCATGGGAAGATGGGACGTCCGCCTCCTCGCCGCCACCTACCGCAGGGTGGAGAACGACCAGCTCTCGATAGAGATGTACGGCACCTGCGACGATGGCCGCTCCATAACCGTCCGCTACACGGGCTTCGAGCCCTACTTCGATGTGGTGGAGCCCACGCCCGCTGTCCTGGAGCAGCTCCGCAAGGACCCGGACGTGCGCAGGGTCGAGGAGCTCTCCCTATTCTACAAGGGCAAGCTCCGCCCGTCCGCCAAGGTCTATGTGCGCTTCCCCTGGCTGGTCCCCGACTTCCGCTCCCGCCTACGCAGGGACTTCGATGTCCTGGCGGCGGACATACCCTTCCACCATCGCTTCCTCTACGACTTCGACATGCACGCCTGCATCCGGGTCTACGGCAAGGAGGGGGTGGGGGAGCAGCGCACCGACCTCATAGTGGACATGGAGAAGGTGGAGGGGACGAACGCCCCTCACTTCGAGAACCTGCCTCCGTTCAACCCGGACCTCAAGGTCCTGTCATTCGACGTGGAGAACGCCATCAAGGACGGCACCATCCTCACCATATGCTACGTTATCCGGGAGGGGGGAGAGCTGCGCGGGGGACCACCTATCAGCGGTGACGAGAAGCACATCATCGATGAGTTCACCAGGATCATCCAGGAGGAGGACCCGGACGTCATCACGGGCTATAACATCGACAACTACGACATCCCCACGGTGATGGAGCGGGCCAAGGCGGCCAAGGCCGGGAAGCTCGCCTGGGGCAGGGACCTTTCGGAGCCCAGGAAGGTGGGGCTGCGGGGGTGGAGGCTCACCGGGCGGCTGGTGGTCGACGCGTGGTGGGCGGCCAAGATGCAGCTGCGCCCCAAGCAGGAGACCCTGAACCACGTGGCCAAGCTCTGCCTGGGCGAGGAGAAGCTGGATGTGGAACCGTCCAAGATGGACGAGGAGTGGGAGCGCGACCGCAACAAGGTCATGCGATACTGCCTCAAGGACGCCGAGCTGGCGTTGCGCATACTGGAGTACGTGGGCTCCCTGCGCCGGACGATGGACCTGGCTGCGGTGTCCAAGCTGCCCATGGACGATGTGCAGACCTCCGGCAACTCCTCCCTCATAGACTCCATCCTCATACGCGAGGCCGACCGCGTGCCTCCCCCCTTCGGCCCGGTGGGGGTCCCGCTCACGGGCAACTTCGATGATGAGGATGAGGCCATCGAGGGGGGGTACGTGCACACCATCGAGCCGGGGCTATACCACTGGGTGGTGGTCCTGGACTTCAAGTCCATGTACCCGTCGCTCATCATCTCCAAGAACATCTGCTTCACCACCCTGAGCGATGAGGGCACCATCGTAGCACCGACGGGGGTCAGGTTCCTCTCCAAGGACGTACGGGAGGGCTTGCTGCCCAAGATCCTCAAGGACCTCATGGCCCAGCGGGACGATATCAAGAAGCAGATGAAGGTCACCACCGATGCCGATGAGCTGAGGTACTACGACGGTCTGCAGAACGCCGTGAAGATCCTCATGAACGCCGTGTACGGCGTCTTCGCGTCCTCCTTCTACCGCTTCACCGACCGCAACATAGGGAGCGCCATCACCGCCTTCGCACGCGAGACGGTCAAGACCCTGATCAAGCGCCTTGAGGATGAGGGCTACAAGGTGATCTATTCTGACACGGACTCACTTTTTGTCCAGTCCCCATATAATGACCTTGAGGGCACTGTAGCGTTCGGCAAGGAGATCTCGGAGAGGTTCTCCCGGGAGATATCCCAGATGGAGTTCCAGAAGGTGCTGGAGCCGCTGTTCTCCCACGGCAAGAAGAAGCGGTACGTGGGACGCTCGGTGTGGCCTGACCAGGAGCTGCTGGTCCGCGGCTATGAGACCAGGCGCACCGACGCCTTCGACCTGCAGAGCGCCGTCCTCATGGCGGTCTTCGAGAAGATACTGGACGGAAATCCTGACGAGGCGGTGCGCATAGCCCGGGAGAACGTCCAGATGGTAATGGAGTGCAAGGTCCCGGTCGAGTCCCTGGTAATCTCACGCACCTGCAAGTCCTTCAACTCCTACAAGGACCCGGACTCCCAGGCCAACGTCCAGGCGGCCCGGAAGCTTATGGCCCTGGGTTACGACTTCATCCCCGGAATGAAGGTGTCCTGGATAGTGACCGACTCCCGGAAGACGCCGCAGGAGGTCGAGCCCTACGTGAGCGGGAGGAAGTTCGAGCACCGCCCCGACTGCCGGTACTACGCGGAGAGGATCGCCCAGACCGCGGCGCGGGCGACGGAGGTCTTCGGGTGGGGGGAGAAGGACCTGCTCACCGGTTCGCAGCAGGTTACCCTTTTTGATACCAATTTCGCGGGGGGGTCCGATCCCGGGCACAAGAGGAAGGAGCCAGAGGCGAAGCGTCCCAAGAAGAAGCTAGATCTGCGGGACTTCATGTGATAATCTCACGGCCAGATATTCTGGGTGATGGCATTTTTTTACCTTGAATATCCAAGATGCACAACCACGCAGATACGTTTAAACTCCCGCCCTCAATTTTTCTCTCGGGTTTCGAATTGATAGGCAAGCTTGAAGTCATCGGAGAGTGGGGAGCGGACGGCTTCCTTCAAGAGGTTGAAGAGCGCAGGATCATGGACATCAAGGGCCTGAAGAAGGAGATCAAGCAGAAGGTCTATGAGCTCGACATGCAGCTCCTCCTCGCTGGTCTCCCCACCATCCTGGGGATACATCAGGATGCTGGCGAGAAACGCTTTTCGCTGGAGGTGCACGTACCTCTCATGTTGGATGATGAGTCCGAGTACGATCTGGACATGCTCCAGAGGAGGGCTTTGGCCCTCAGGGCCCTTAAGCAGAGAGGTTACTACCTCGAGAATCACCGCGAGGGCTACGTGAAGTGCTTCGTGGAAGGCTCCCTCAACGACCTTGAGGGAGAGCTGTCTTTCGTCGAGGAAGCCCTGGTGGCCCCTGACTGAACGCCCACGGCCACTATCCCCTCTCCATCAACCGCTGTCCCCGATAAGTTTAATAACGACAGGTGTTTTGTCGGACCCTAGTCACGAGATGATATCTCGTCGGAGATGTGCCCCCTGAAGGGGGTGAATCCATAAACGCCGCTCACGCGGCATGGTGATGCAAATGACCAAGAACCAGGAGACAGCGCCCGCGGTCGAGGCAGAAGAGAAGAAGACCGTCAAGGGCAAGAACATGTACCATTTTATCGCCGAGGCCTGGAACCGCCCCTCAGACACCTATGTCAAGGACCTGCAGTGGGAGAGGCTCATCGAATGGCGCCGGGAAGAGAACTACGTAAAGCTGGACCACCCTACCCGGCTGGACCGCGCCCGCAAGCTCGGCTTCAAGGCCAAGCAGGGGATAATCGTCGTTCGGGGCCGGGTCCGCAAGGGCTCCCTAAGGCGCCACCAGATCCGCAAGGGCCGCCGTGCAAAGCGCCGCGGTATCAACAAGATCACCATGGGCAAGAGCCTCCAGAGGATCGCTGAGGAGCGTGCCGCCAAGAAGTACCCCAACATGGAGGTGCTCAACTCATACTGGGTGGGAATGGACGGCCAGCACGAGTGGTTCGAGATCATCATGGTCGACCCACACCACCCCGTCATCAAGGCGGACAAGACCATCAACTGGATATGCTCGTCAAAGCAGAAGAAGCGCGTCTACCGTGGCCTCACCGCCGCCGGAAAGGCCGGCCGCGGCCTGAAGTGGAAGGGCAAGGG
>MVRB01000090.1 GCA_002067635.1 Methanomassiliicoccales archaeon PtaU1.Bin030
CGCACATCCTCCCTTCCGCTGACCATCCCCAGGGGGTTCCGGGACAGGATGCTCCAGGCATAGATGAGCGCCGATGACGGGATCACCACCAGGAGTATGAACGCCAGGTAGGGGAAGGGGATGGCGGTGGATGTCGACCCCACGCTCATCGAGGTCCCCAGCGACAGCAAAGGGAGCAATGAGAACATCATGATGGGGAGCAAGGTGCCGAGGGAGAACAGCACCATGGTGGGCATGGTCAGGGAGGAGATGTATGAGTCGACAGCGTCCCGGACGCCGGCCAAGGCCACGGCGTTGGCTTTGTCCAGCAGGCGGTCCATGCCTTCCTTGGTGCGCTCGCAGGTGGCGGAGATCACTAGGTGCAGCGACTGCCTCAGGGAATCGTTGGCACGCGAGAGCGTGGCCGACATGTCGTCGAGGGCCTCGTTCAGCGAGCCCTTGGCCCTGGTCACGTTAGCCCACAGCGCCTCCTTCAGCCGTTGCGCGAGGACCCCCTCTCCACGCTCCGCGGCGAAGGTCACCGCCTGCTCCAGAGAGGGGCACACCTGCATGCTCATGGTCATGCAGCCGATGACGGACGGCGACTCCCGGAGCATCCTCCTCTCCTCGGCCTGAGCATAGGTCTCGGGAGCGTTGAGATACAACGAGGAGAGTATGATAGGGGTCAGCAGTGCAGGGAGGAGACCACAGGCGGCGGTTCCCGCCCCCAAGGCAATTACCATGGCGCCGAAGGACGCCAACGCTACCATCGCAGAGATGATGAAGAGGTTCCACCCTCCTTTGGCAAGCACCCTCTCCTCTACCTCATTGCGGAGCATCCAGCGGGCACCGGCTGCGCTTCTCCTAGTACGCATCAACCTAGAGAACGACGGAGGCACAGGGACCTTAGGGAACAGGGACGGAAGCCCCGTGAACAAGACCTCGGACAGGGGCAAGCTAGCTCCTCCCTTTCACTAGGGAACGGAAGTCGTCCACCATCCCCCCATAGTCCCGCTCCCCCGCGTCGATGCGCTCCCAGAAGAAGCGGTTGCACCTCAGCGTCCACTCCGGCTCCAGGAACTGGGAGCTTCCCGAGGCTGCAGCGTCGAGGAGCACCTGGCGCATGTCCGTCCGGGCCTGGATGTTGGCGACGGCCTCGTCCATGGTCATGTTCCAGGAGGCGGCGATGCGGCGTACGACCGCCGAATCGCTCATTGAGCCCCCCGAGACCGATCCCTCTCCTGCCAGCAGGTTGTGGAACTGTGCGGCATCGTTGTGGCGGTGGCACTCGGAGATCTCCACCAAGCGGCGGACGGAGCGCGATGACCCTCCCGGCCGCGACAGACCCATGGTGAGGACCAGGTCCGTAGCCAAGAAGGCCTCCTTGGGTATGCCCATGTCATGAACGACGCGTTCGTACACCGAGCTTGCTGATTCCCCGTGTATCGTTCCCAGGACCGATGACCCTGCCTTTCCTGTGCGCATGCTCTGGTAAAGGGTCTGGGCCTCCTTCCCCCGGACCTCACCCAGGACTATGGCCGACTCCCCCAGGCGGAGGGAGACCCTCAGGGCCCGATCCGCCATCTCCTCGTTGGTATGCTCCAGGCTGCTCTCCACGAACAGCGACTGGACCTTGTATCCTAAGGCCTGCATCTGCTGGATGGGGAGCTCGAGGGTGTCCTCGATGGTCAGGATACGCTGCGACAGGGGGAACTCGAACATCATCGCTGACAGCAGGGAGGACTTCCCGGCCCCACGAGCCCCGCAGATGAGCATGGCGCTCCGCCCGTCGATCAGGAAGGACAGCAGGGCGGCCATGGACGCGTCGATGGAACCGTTGTGCGCCAGCTTCAACAGGGTCCACGGCCTTCGCGAGTGCCTCCGCAGGGCAAGGGCCGTCCCTCCAGGGGACAACGGTGGCCCAATGACCGTGGCCCGGGACTCGAACCCCTCGACGTCTGTCTCCAACACTGGGAAAGCCTCGGAGAAGGGGTGCCCGCTCGTCTGCCTGAGCCTCGAGGCCACCTTGTCCACCTCCGTGGAGGAGGCCGTGATGTTCGTGAGGCAGCGACAGACAGCGTTGGTACCGTTGACGCCGTTGATGGTTATGTGCACGGGGTTCTCCGAGGACGGGGCGTCCACGTAGACGTCCTCTATGCGGTCGTCAGAGAGAAGCACCTCGAAGAGACCGAGTCCCACTGTGTAGCGGACCGCTACCTCTGACAAACGGGAGATGTTTTCCTCCCTCTCCTCTATCCCCCGCCCAAGATCCAGCTGCCCCCCGGAGACCATGCTCCGCAGGAGCCTGGAGGACGAGCTGTGGACATGCGCCCGGAGCTCTGCGGCAGAGGAGATCAGGGTTGGAGGGGGCAGGTAGGATATCCTATGGACGACCCTCGATAGAGCGGATATCCATGTGTCCGGGAGATCGTACTCCCAGGGCCGCACATGGTACAAGAGCCCTACTCCCTGCTCCTGGGACACCACCTTCACGGTGGTGCCGAGGACCTTGTAGCTCTCCAGAACCCGGTGGTTCAGGGGCAGGTCCGGGGTGGTCCAGCATCCAGAGAACCCCGGCCTCCTCATGGCCCTCTCTCGCAGCATCCTCGTCAGCGCCTGGCTCAGGCCACCCGCCTCTGGAACCCGGCTAACGCCGTGCGATCGTAGGACTATTCTAGTGGCCATCGGGGCTCACCACGGGGACGGAGGTCCTGCTCATGGATGCCTCGGCCTCCTCCAGCAGCAGCCGGGCATGGTCGAGGTTGGTCCGGAGGTTGTGCACGCATTGCTCGCATGCCCGACCATGCCCGCCAGAGGGGCGGGGGTTCCTGGTATCCAGCTCCGGGGCGGCGCGGGGAAGGGAATCTACCACCCTGCTCACCACAAGGCGGGGATTGGAGGAGCAGGCGGCGCAGTCATCGAAGGGCCGGTCGAACCCCAACCCGTTGCAGAACCTCAGGACATCGGCCACCTTGGACAGCATCTCCACGACATCCCTTCCGTAGCATATGTGCCAGTCACGCACCAGCACGATCTCCCGGATGTTGGGCGGGTCGGCGGCCATGAG
>MVRB01000091.1 GCA_002067635.1 Methanomassiliicoccales archaeon PtaU1.Bin030
CCCGCAGAGTTCCTCCGGAGGGCGGAGGAGCAGGAAGTCGTCGAGGCCGAACCCACTGAGGACGAGTGAAGAAAGCCCACCAGATCGATATCCGCCGAGGCGGACATGGAGCATGCTCTATCAGGTAACAGGCTCATCGGAGATGAACGGGTTGGACAAGCACGTCCTGTCCTTCCATTGGGACGATTTCCAGCCCCACCTGCTGTTCTTCGACAGTGTGACCAGGAAGGTCGACCGTTTGCCCCTGGAAAGGCTGGCGATCAAGGTGGGGGAAGACCGCACCTGCGTGGGACGTTTTGATGAGGAGCTGTACGTTCCCTGCCCCTCGGCCCGCAGGGTCGGCCGCATCACCTCATGCCGGGAGTGCATGGCCCCTTGGATACCGGTGCAGAGCTGCATCTTCGAGCCACAGTGCAGCGGAGATAGGTGCGACCACCCGGAGTTCTGCCAGCGCCAGCACTATGTTTACCTGGCCTCGTTCAGCAAAATGATCAAGGTTGGCATGACCAGCGTCGGCAGGCTCAGGGAGAGAGCTATAGAGCAGGGGGCGGACGCGGTCAGGCCCCTGTTCATGTGCCGCGACCGCAGGGAGGCGAGGGAGCTTGAGAAGGAGACCTCGAGGCGGTTCAAGATCCCCCAGGAGGTCAGGGCCCCCCGGATCGCCGCCACGTGGACCTCACCCCCCTCACGAAGCTCCATCGAACATGTCCAGGACCACTATGTCAGAAAGATCGGGCGGTGGAGGGAACCGTTGAACGAGGGCCTCGTGTTCCTTGACCGGTATCCCATTAATGAGCTCCCGCGAACCGCCCCCCGGCCAGTCGTGACCGCGGGAACCCACCGGGGGGAGGTCATGGGGATCAAGGGCCGCTATATGATCTTCCGGGACGAGAGGGGGGCATCACGGCTGCTGGACCTCAGCGACCTTCCCTCCCGCATGATATGCGTCCTGGACTGATGGCAGCTGCTGGACCGCGGGTGCTGCGAGGCCCCACGAACGCAGGGCAGAAAGTGATATTTATAAGCACCCTCATTATCGGCCGCTCATCCATCTGGAGCATTGATCATGTCCATTGTCCTAACCCCTGATGAGGTCGCTCAGAAGTATGGCAAGCTCTTCTGCAAGGGATTGTACACCCTGGTCGACGAGAAGAACGGTGTGGCCACCATCATTGAGGAATGCATGGCCAAAGGCCCTGTGGAGTGGGATGCCGCCAACCGTAAGCGGGCGGGGGGAGCACTTACAGGCATAAGGGTGGAGGGTACCACGCTCATCATGGACGCCATCATCGGCGAGGGCGATGTTAGCTTCGGCCCTGCCTCCAAGAGCTTGGGCGGGCAGGGGCTGAGGTCCCTGAAGGTGGAGGGCGACAGGGTCATCACCACCTGGGTGGGGCTGGCAGGAGCCAGCGTGGGGATCGGAGCGTGCATGCCCCAGGGCCCCGGGACCATCGAGACAATCTATCCAGACGAAGTCAAGATCGGCGGCGCCCACCGCGTGGAGGTCAGCGTGGTGACCCCCAAGCTGGTGAGGATGATTTATGCCGTCGATGATACCGACACCAAGGAGAAGGGCGCCTCCTGGGTGCTGATGCTGCGCTTGGCCCGGGAGGCCCCCGTGGGCCATTACCTGGAGCACAAGATCGTCCAGCTCAACCCCAATGTTCCCGAGAAGACCACCAACTGCGTGTCTGTGGGCGTCTCCTTCGCGGTGGCGGAGAAGGACATTCCCGCACTGACGGAGTTCGTCGTGGACTTCATCAGCAAGAACACCTACAGCGAGAACACCACCCTCGCTATCTACCAGGGCCTGAAGGTCCCTCAGGAGGTCCAGGACTACGGCCGGGAGGCCAAGGAGCGGATCTTCAATATAAATTACGCGCGCGAGGTGGCCGATCGGAACGGGATCCAGCTCATAGAGATAACTGGAAAGAGGGGCACCATCGGAGCCGTCGCCGGCATAGGGTGCTTCGATATGGGGTGGAAGGCCGCGGCCCTGCCCGAGGATATCCTCTAAATAGCGCGGCACACCATGTCCGATGAGAACAGCGAGGAGGCAAGGCATATAAAGGACGAGATCTCCCGAGTCATCGCCAGCACCGCTTACAACACCTATGAGAAGCGGTTACTGAAAGAGGTGCGGGAGAACAAGATCCCGCATCATGTAGCGGTGATTATGGACGGGAACCGCCGCTTCGCCAAGGAGTTCGGCCTCACCACCGCCGAGGGGCATATCCGGGGGAAGGACAAGCTCGAGGAGCTTCTGGATTGGTGCATGGAGCTTGGCGTGAAGGTGCTCACGGTATACGCATTCTCCACGGAGAACATGAACCGCGACGCGGACGAGGTGGAGAGCCTCATGAAGCTGTTCGAGGAGAACTTCTACCGCCTGGGGGACGACGAGAGGGTCCATCGCCATGGGATCAAGGTGACCGTCCTTGGGCAGAGGGACATCCTGCCGGACAGCGTCAAGGAGGCCATCGAGTACGCTGAGAGGAGGACCGCCGCTTACTCCAACTACTACTACAACATCGCGACGGCCTACGGCTCCCGCCAGGAGATCGTGCAGGCGATAAAGCAGATCGCCCAGAAGGTCAAGGACGGGGAGCTGAAGGTGGAGGACATAACGGAAAGGACCTTCTCCAATCACCTGTACACGGCGGACTTCCCGGACCCTGACCTCATTCTCCGGACGTCGGGGGAAGAGCGTATCTCCAACTTCCTGCTGTGGCAGCTCGCCTATGCTGAGCTGTACTTCACAGATGTGTATTGGCCGGGCTTCCGGAGGATCGACTTCCTGCGGGCCATCCGTTCCTACCAGATGCGTCGCCGGCGCTTCGGGACATGATAACATTTTTGTAGAGCACGCCCTTTGCTCTCCACTGCCCCGGAGGCGGCCTCTTGCGCAAGGAAGACCTCATATTCCTACACGCTCCCAGCGTATACGATTTCAGGAAGGAGTCCATGTTCTACGGCCCGGTCAGCGACCTGGTGCCGTCAACGCCGGTCTTCGAGATGTACCCCTTCGGGTTCACCACCATGGCCAACGCCCTGCACAAGGCCGGGTACAGGGTGCGCATCGTGAACCTTGCCAGCATGATGCTCAACGACAAGAGGCTGGACGTCGAGACCTTCCTCCGTAAGCTGGACGCCGACGTGTTCGGCATCGACCTCCACTGGCTGCCTCACGCCCACGGGTCGCTGGCCGTGGCGGAGATGGTGAAGAGGTCCCATCCCGACTCCAAGGTCCTCTTCGGCGGGTTCTCCTCCTCCTACTACCACGAGGAGCTCATCGCCTACCCACAGGTGGACCTGGTCCTGCGGGGGGACTCCGTGGAGGCCCCGCTGGTCGCTCTGATGGATGCCCTGGCCCAGAGGAGGGACCTGTCCTCCGTGCCCAACCTCACGTGGAAGGACAAGGGCAGGACCGTTGTCAACGCCCTCACCCACGTCCCCGAGGACCTTGACTACTTGGACATCGACTACGGGTGGATCATACGCTCGGTGATCAGGCACCGGGACCTGGAGGGGGCCAAGCCCTTCAAGGACTGGGACAGGTACCCCCTGACGGCCATATTCACCGTCCGGGGCTGCTCCCAGTGCTGCGCGGTCTGTGGAGGGAGCTGCGGGGCCATGAAGCGGGTCCTGGGAAGGACCAGGCCCGCGTTCAGGAGCCCAGAGAGGGTAGCCCAGGACATCTACGATGTGCAGAACTACCTGGATGCCCCGGTTTTCGTGGTCGGGGATGTCCGGCAGCATGGGGAATCGTATGCGGATAGTTTCTTCCGCGAATGTAAGTCCCTCGGCATCGATAACCACGTGGTCCTGGAGCTGTTCACCCCCGCGGCTGAGCCGTACTTCCAGAGCGCGAACGGTACCTTCGACAGGTACTCCATCCAGTTCTCTCCGGACTCCCATGAGGAGAAGGTGCGCTACGCTCTGGGGCGGAGGTTCGACAATCCCTCGATGGAGAGGAGCATCCGTCATGCCCTGGAAAATGGCTGCCAGCGCTTCGACATGTTCTTCATGATCGGGCTGCCGGAGCAGACCCCGGCGTCGGCCCTGGGATCGGCGGACTTCACCCGAAAGCTGTACGCGGACAATAAGAACGACGGGCGCCTTTTCGTGTACACATCCCCCTTGGCTCCGTTCCTGGACCCGGGGAGCTTTGCGTTCGAGAACCCGGAGAAGTACGGGTACCGCCTCTTCGCCCGCACCTTGGAGGAGCACCGGGTCCGTCTGGCCAATCCCAATTGGAGGGATGTCCTGTCGTACGAGACCATCCATATGACGAGGGGTCAGATAGTGGAGACATCCTACGAGGCCGCGGACCGGCTGAACCAGGTTAGGGTGGAGGCGGGCCTCATGACCGAGGAGGAGCTGAGAGCGCGGCAGGATCGTTCCCAGAACGCCCGGCAGCTCATGGTGGAGGTCGATAAGGCCCTGGCCCTGAGCGGAGAGGCGAGAAGGGAGCGGCTGGCCTACCTCAAGGGCAAGGCGGATGAGCTCATGGAGTCCACCATCTGCCAGAAGAGGGAACTCGAGTGGGACACACCGGGGGTGCTGCACAGCGTCCCGCGGGTCGTCCGCTCGCTGGTATGGAAAAGGAAGAGCCGATCGGGTTAGCTCCTGCCAAGCTCCTGGGAGCGCTTGTAGGCCGCCTCCACCGCGCGGATGAAGGCGCCCCGGACCGCGGACTCCTCCAGGACCTTCATGCCCTCGCTGGTCGTACCGGCCGGGGATGACACCATGTCCTTGAACTGAGCGGGGTGCCCCTTGGTCTCGAGGACGGTCTTGGCCGCCCCCAGCACCGTCTGCGCCGCCAATGTCTGAGATACATCTCGAGGCAGGCCGGCAAGGACCCCTCCATCGGCCATTGCCTCGATGACCAGATAGATATATGCAGGCCCGCTGCCGCTGAGGCCGGTGACCGCATCGAGGAGCTTCTCGTCCATGGCGAAGGCGACGCCCACGGAGTCCAATATGGTCTGGACAGCGTCCTTGTCCTCCTTCTTGGCAGACTTGCCGAGGGCAAACCCGGAAGCGGAGGCGCCTACCAGGCATGGCTGGTTGGGCATTACCCTAACGACCCTGACCCCCCAGTTTAGGTGGGCCTCGATGAAAGATATCTTCACCCCCGCGGCGATGGAGATCACAAGGTGTTCCGCCGTCAGGAGAGGCTTCAGCTCGTCCAGGACGATCGATACCACGTTGGGCTTCACAGCCAGGATTATGGTCTTGGCCTCCTTCACAACCTCCACGTTGTCAGTGGTAACGACGATCCCCAGAGTCCTTGCCATATAGTCCCTGCGCTCAGGCACTACCTCGCTGGCGATCAGGTCATCAGCGGTACACAGTCCTGAAGAGATCATGCCCTTCATCAACGCCTCAGCCATGTTACCGGCACCAATGAAACCATACTTTTTGCTCATCCTTTCACCTCAAGACGCCCGGGGCGTGCTAACGCGTCGCTAATGGTAACGCCACTAATAAACATGTTACCCCGGCATTTGAACGGAGTTGTTCGGAAACAAGGCCGCAGGCTCGACCGCCTTACCTTTGCGCCTGGTCCGCTCGGAGCCGGTAATAGTCGGCAATAGCCGTTCGCATTATCATATTATGAATTGCGATAATAACGGATTTCAAATTCTAGAAAATACCGTTTTTCCGCTTCCTTTATGGTCTGGCCAGATAACATAAAAATCGCAATTTTAGCTAACGTATTTATAGAGGCTTACTATTCTCGCTTCAATGCTCTTGGACACCTATTTGCCAATAGCAATCTTTGCCGTGATTGCACTCGGGGTCCCCATCTTCGCGTTCTGGCTTAACCGGTTTTTCAGGCCGACCAAGAAGACTGCGTTGAAGGCGGAGACCTACGAATGCGGAGAGGTACCCATCGGTACGGCGAAAATTCAATTCCACTTCCAGTTCTATATGTTCGCCATCATTTTCGTCGTTTTTGATCTGATCACTGTTTTTCTTATGATCTGGGCTTTGGACTTCGCTAACCTTTCCTTCGACGCAAAGATGCTAATGCTTGCATTCTTCGGATTGCTTCTGGTCGGGGTCTTTTATGCCCTTCGGAAGGAGGAGAGACTATGGATCTAAGCATGTATCCTCACGCCTTGGCGATGAGCGCTAAGGAGTTCATCGAGTGGTCCACCAATGTGATGGACGACCTTGTCCGCGCCACAGGTGTCAAGAAGGCCTTGGACAAGGTGAGCGACCCTCTCATGAACTGGGGGGTCAGGAACTCTATGTATCCGCTGCACTTCGGTATCGCCTGCTGCGCCTTGGAAATGGCGGCCTGCTCGGGCCCCCGTTTCGACAACGAGAGGCTGGGTCTGGTTTTCAGGTCCTCCCCTAGGCAGTGCGATGTCCTGCTGGTCAACGGATGGGTCACCAAGAAGCTTCGTCCAGGCCTTAGGAGGCTGTACGAGGAGATGCCCGAGCCGAAATGGGTCATCGCCATGGGTGAGTGCGCTATCTCTGGCGGACCCTGGTACGATTCTTACAATGTGGTACAGGGCGTCGATGAGTTCATTCCCGTAGATGTTTACATTCCCGGTTGCCCCCCGCGGCCTGAGGCTTTGATCGATGGGTTCCTCAAGCTGCACCTCAAGATAAAGGGTCAGGGGATCGGCAAGTTCATGGAAGACTGAGGTGGGAGATTTGTCAGAGAGCACCAATTATACTGTAGAACAGGTCAAGAGCAGAATAGCCGAGGCGTTCCCCACTGCAGTGAAGTTCGTTAAGAAGGAGAAGCCGCGTCGACTGTTCATGACCGCGGACAAAGGATCCCTGTTCGAGCTGTGCAAGCTGCTAAAGGACCAGCTGGGCTTCGAACACTGCAGCTTGGTCTGCGGCGTTGACCGCATAGACCGCTTCCAGTGCGTTTATCACATATCCTCCATCGCCAACAAGATCGTCGCGGAGATAGTGGTTGACCTCCCTAAGGACAAACCGGAGATAGATTCTGTAACCCCACTGTGGGAGGGGGCCAACTGGCATGAGAGGGAGACCTATGACATGTTCGGTTTCATCTTCGTTGGACATCCCAAGCTGGAGAGGATCCTTCTGCCGGAGGATGTCACCTTCTTCCCGTTGAGGAAGGACTTCCAGGTAGGGGGGATCTAAGATGACAGAGATGTGGATCAACATGGGCCCTCAGCACCCCATGACCCACGGGTTATGGAACCTGAGGATCAAGGTCGACGGTGAGACCATCACTGATTCTGAGCCCGTCATCGGCTATCTCCACCGCGGTTGGGAGAAGGAGGTAGAGAACCGTACTTACCCTCAGATCATCCCCATGTCCGACCGGCTGTGCTACGGCTCCTCGTTCACCTGGAGCCATGTCTACTGTATGGCGGTGGAGGACCTTATGGGCCTGGAGGTGCCGGAGAAGGCCAAATGGATAAGGGCCATGTCCGATGAGCTTCAGAGGATCGGTAACCACCTCATGTGGTTGGCGGCAATCGGCCCGGACCTGGGTAACCTGACCATATTCCTGTACGCCATCAGGGAGAGAGAGATGTTCCTGGACCTCTTCCAGGCCCTGTGCGGCGCCAGGATGACCTACAACTATTGCAGGATCGGCGGCGTGAGGAACGATGCCCCTCCCAACTGGGAAAGGGATGTCCTGCGCACCCTGGACTACTTCGAGAAGAGGATAAACGAGTACGAGGACCTTGTCGACCGTAATGCCGTCTTCCGTATGAGGATGGAGGGGTTGGCATACTTATCGGGCAAGGATGCCGTGAATCTCGGCGTCACCGGCCCCAGCCTCAGGGGCAGCGGTGTGAAGTTCGATGTCCGTGAGAACGATCCCTACGAGATATACGATGAGCTTGACTGGCACATGTGCACCCGCGATGAGGGCGACGTGTACGCCAGATACCGGGTCCGCATCGACGAGATGCGCATGTCAGTGCAGATCGTAAGAGAGATCCTCAAGAGAATGCCTAAGACCGGGCCGATCCGGGTCAAGACGCCAAGGAACGCGCCTGAAGGCACCGGCATCGGAAGGATGGAGGACCCCCGAGGGGAGAGCTTCATGTATGTGGTCGGGGACGGCTCGGACAAGCCCTACCGCCTGAAGGTGAGGAGTCCCTTCTTCGTTACCCTCTCCGCAGCACCAGTTATGCTCAAGGGGTACAAGGTCGCCGATGTTCCTTCGATCATGGGAATGCTTGATGTCTGCATGGGCGAGACGGACAGGTGATCACAGATGTACATCGATATTTGGCAATTCCTCGGTGGCCTCGTTCATTGGCTC
>MVRB01000092.1 GCA_002067635.1 Methanomassiliicoccales archaeon PtaU1.Bin030
GCGCACCTTGGAGAAGTGGTGGGGAATCGTCTTGGTCTTCCGGAAGGTGGTCCCAATGCAGCCCAGGGGGATGGAGATACCCACGCAGTAGAGCTTGCCCTTGATGCGCTCGAGATCGAAAACATCCATCTCCGCGTCCTGCTTCAAAGCCTGGCCTGCATGGGTCACCAGCCAGTCCTTCTCGTCCGAATCGGCGCCATGGAGTATGTCCATGACCCTGATGAGGTAACGGTCCTCAGAGGTCTCGTTCTCCACGACCAGCATCTCCCCCACCTGCAGCGGCTCTCCGAAGTTCATTCTGAACCGCGTTTCCATCACGCTGTTGCCTACAACTCTACCGATGTGCATGGACGCCCTCTCTATTCTCGGCTCTCATGGGCAATGACGGTGCAGTAGAAAAAGGGATTTGCACTACCACTAGAGCTTTTTGAGGGCGATCGCCGTTCCTCCATGATCTCGAGCAAGCTCTCTTGCGGCGGTCAAACCTTGTTCTGAGCCTCACCCTTCAGCCGCTCCAAGTTTAAACACAGCCTCCCCAGGGCAAGCATCATCCAGGCCTGCCCCCATCGCATATACGGTATACGGTTGCTCACTGGACCATATCTCTGGTAGTAGAAATGACCTGAGGGGTCCCGCATGTTCTCGATGGTCCATCTGGCTATCGTGAGCGCAAATCGCAGATGTTCGGGATCGGACCGGCCTAGCCTAGAGAATGTGAGTATTCCCTGCGACTGATGATGTATGTCCGTTGGCCTCTGCCACGGCAAACGCCAGTAGGCGCGCCCAGAGGGATGGAACTGAGCGTTCTTGTAGAACATCGCTCCCTTTTCCAGTGCTTCGCGGTCATGGGGACGGTGAAGCCCGGAGAACTCGATAAAATCGGCAAGGGATGAAAGGATGAAGCCCTGATGGAAATCCAACTGCATGCGCTTTCTTCCTGTTTTAGGGTCATAGCTGTATGCCCAAGAACCGTCCTCCTCCTGATGTGCGAGAAGGTGATCGATGGCCCGTACAGACCCCTGCAAACATTTTTTCCTTCCAGTGAGGCGGTATACTCTAGAGAGGAGGGCAGCTCCAAGGGCGTTCGCGTTGTGAACCGCATGGTGATCGATGGGAGTGTAGCTGTAGCATATGCCATCCTCATCTTCTAGGACGTTCAGGTCCTCCATTATGAACTCACACACGCCCTGGGCCGCCTGTATGCAGGCTGGTTCCTTGGTTATGGAGTAGGCATCAAGGAGGGCGTTGCCCACAAAGGAAGAGACCACTATCGTGGGCAGACCCGGTTCCGAGTACCTGGTCACATCCTGCCACGGGAAGTCGAATCCCCAACAGCAGCCATGGTATCCCCTGCTCGCGGCTTTCATCAGATCATCCATGATGAGCGAAGTAATGGACCCGAACAATTCTTGGGAGATGAGACCTCCGCTTTTGAGGTCGCAGTATGAGCTGAGGAACAAAGCCAGAGCCTTGGGATTCTTCCCCTTCTCAATCCCCAGTACTTTTCGCACGTTCAACGGTGAATATACCATAAACTGGGTCGCCGCGACCCGGGGATACCGTCCGGGCAGGGCCCGTAGGAGGGGCGAGAGTAGGGCGTCATACGGATCGTAGCCCCGGAAACCCTCCCTCCTGACATACCATTCCAGCTCCAGGGCCGATCTCTTCAAGAGGCTCAAATCCTCATCTCTAATTATCCCTGGATCTCTTGATGAGGTCGATGACATCTGCTTTAACCTTCTTACTGCGGGAAAGGTCAGGGCGGTCAGGGGACCGGGACCTTGACATTACATGTTCTACGATTTCCTTTGGAACCCTCGAGTGTATCATCTTTCCATCTTCAATTAAACGACGGTCCACGGACAATAGTTCATCGCTCGGAAAGAAGGAGACGGAGGTCCTTCCCATGCAGGCCGCCTCCCGGGCCATGGTCCCGGACCCCGTGAGAACGGCCATCGAATAGCAGCAGAGATCAAGGCCATTCATGGCCCTCTCAGGAATATAGGCATCAAGGCCTGCGGCGTACTCCGCATCACCATGGTCCCGCGGCAGATAGACCACCCCAATGTCCTCGGCCTTGAACAGCTTGATCAGCTCAGGGACCAGCGACTTGGATTCCTTTACGTAGAACGAAAATAGAGCTTCCGGCCTCAGTACCACATATCTGTCGAAGGGGAGACCATTGACGAAGTTGGGGTCGGGAGAATAATCGGCTAGGTACACATCCTCCTTGTACCCGTCATAAGTAAGGATGATCTCTTCGTCCACATGATCGGAGAAAGCTTCCAAGCAGGCCTCTGGAATGATGAGCTGATCTGCACGGTCTTTGATCATTGTTTCCAGGTCCTGCATGCATGAACGTTTCTGGTAGAACTTTAGGTCGTTGTCGCACAGTAGGATGGACCTCTTACGCCTGACCTTTGAGACCATTACGCTCATGCCGTTCTCGAAGGAAAGGGCCTCATCGAACCTATCTAGGGTGTTCATCAAGGCTAACGTGCGACCGATCATCCCTAGCGATTTGCTGAGCCTTCCGCGGTGGTCCGAACCCACCACCTTGCCTTTGATGCCTAGCATCGCTGCTAGCTCCACGGTCTCCGCCCTTTCGCGTAAGGTTATCTGGATATCCTCATACGGCATCTCCTTGAGGATCGAACTGAAGAAAAGAGCGTGTGATGGATTGATTATGTCTATCCATAGGCTCATTCTCTTCCTCTCAGGTAGATATGCGTTGTTCCAGGACCTCTTTTGCCTTGGGTGCCACCGCCTGTTCGATATCCGATGCTCCCTTCATTATCTCTGGACGGCCGAGGACCTTCACATCAAACCCAGACTTGATCCAGGCCTCATGATCAAGGAAGTTACGAGTATCTAACAGGATCTTGTTTCTCACGCGAAGCTGCTGAGGATTGATAGCTCTGAAGGCCTCGTGATCAGTGATCAGAACGATGCAATCGCTATCGAACGTGGCGTCGCTCAGATCCTCCAAAAGGTAGTCGAACCTCTTCACATGGGGATCATGGACACGGATCGTAAAGCCCTCGTTCAAGGCCAATCTGATGAACTTCAGAGCAGGGGTCTCCCTGGCATCAGAAACGTTGGCCTTGTACGCCACGCCCAGGATGGTGATGGTCGGGTTCTCCACGTCCTTGACGAGGGTCTTGACCGCCCCGAGAACGATATTCGGCATATTGTCGTTCACATCCCTGGATGCTTTTATCAACTGACAATTTCCAGGGTTATTGGTCAGAAACCAGGGGTCGACCGCGATGCAATGCCCGCCCACCCCTGGACCCGGCTTCACATAATTTACCCGTGGATGTTTGTTAGCCAGCTCTCTCGCTTCCCAAATGTCGATGTTGTTATCCTCTGCTATCTTGGCCATCTCATTGATCAATGCGATATTGACGTCACGGTATGTGTTCTCCATCACCTTGATGAACTCGGCCGTGCTCATGTTCGTCAGATGGATATTGCCTTTTACGAACGATGAGTACAGCGCCATCGCCTTGTTGGCAGATTGTATGTCCTTTCCCCCGATGATACGGTCATTATGGACCATTTCGTGTAACACGTTTCCAGGCAAAGCACGCTCGGAGCAGTAGGCAGCGAAGAACTGGTCCGATTCCAGACCGCTCTTCTTCAGTATGGGGATCACTAGGGCGCTCATGGTGCCTGGGGGAACAGTGGATTCAACGATGACCAGGTTACCCTCCCTCAGCTGAGGCGCTATCATCGACGCAGCGTTCTTCACACACGATAGATCAGCGACCCTGAGCTCACCGTCAACTGGCGTGGGGACACATATGAGGAAGGCATCCGCCAGCGGTACCTCCGTCTGGGCATGGAACCTTTCAGTCGTTCGCTTGAACAGGTTCAGCATCATCGGCTCCTCATTGGAGACCATGCCCATGCTGAGCCTCTCAATCACAGACTTGTCGACATCAACACCGATGACTTCGTGCCCTGCATCAGCCAGAAGGAGTGCAGTTGGTAAACCGATGTAGCCCAGACCCAGAACACATACTCTCATCTAGCTCCCCCCGTCCCCGTTAGATTGGTAACGATCATACTTTTTATTCCTAACTTTATATTCAAATTAAGTTTGGATGTTGTTTGAGAATTAAGACTATTTATTTATTCCTATTTTATCAATATAAATAATATATGTCATGTTAGTTTTATCATATGAAGTAATCGTTAGCTCTTCTTTACTTTCATAATAATCAATAAAATATCTTTTCATACATGAAAGCCGGGGAACCTTTCCTGCCTGCATCATCTATGAAGGCGAAAACGATGAACCAAGGAGAGCATGACCGACCTCTACCATCCTGAGGATCAGTTATGCAATGCCATCTTCTACCAGGATAGATTTATGACGGTATGACAGAATGTCGAAGTGGATGGCACGGGACATACTCCCTCTGGGGGTCGGTGACGGTAAGGATAGACCAAGATTACGTGCTGTGGGCATCGGGGGGGCAGGATGCAACACCATAGCCAGCTGTCCCTTCGATTCCGTATCCTTGTGCAGTTCCAGGGACAGCTGCGCCCCTCACCCGCACCATCGCAGGGTGGTCCTGGACGATGACAGCGTGCGCATGGTCCGCTCTTTATCCCCCCGACTGCTGAGCTCCATGGATAACCATGCGGTAAGGGCAGTGAAGGAGGCACTGGGGGACAGCGACATCCTTTTCCTGTTCACCGGGCTGGGGGGTGAGACCGGTTCCTATCTGACGCCCGGCATCGCTCACTTTGCGCGTCGCCAGAGCGAGCTGGTGGTGGTCTCCGCGGCCATGCCCTTCTCCGTGGAAGGTCCCTGCAGACGTGACACGGCCGAGAAAGCTCTTCCTGGCATCATTCAGGCTGCCCATGCCACCATAACGTACCCGAACGACGGGCTGCTCAAGCTGACCCCCAACCTGCCGCTGCGGCGCGCCTTCAGGGTGATGGACACTATCATGTTGTTCCCGGCAATGGAGCTGGCGCAGGTCCTCACCCGAGCAGACCTGAACACATTGCGAGGCGACCTCAGCGGGGTCGACAATCTCCGACTGGGGATAGGAGAGGGAGGAGGCATGAACGGGGAGGTGCAGGCAGTGACGGAAGCGTTCACATCCCCGTGGTTCGATCAGCCCCTGGAAAAGGTCGTCCTGGCTATCGTCGTGGTCATCGGCAGAGAGATAGACCAGTACGCGTTGAAGGCAGTCCTGGACCGCATCGTGCCCCGGGTCCCCAACGCTAGGATCCGTTATGCCGGTCGGACCGATCCCGGGGCGGGGGACCGCGTGCGGCTCATGCTACTGCTTGGCTTCGCTCCCTGATACTCCCTCTTCCAATATCTCCCGGGGAGCGTTCGCGAAGGCCACCAGACCCCTCGCTTCCATGAAGTGCAGGCGTCCGGGCATTACCATGCAGTGCAGTGGCGGCCCCAGGTCCACGGTGAGAATCTCGTCAGGGTATCCGGCGAACAGCGCCTGCTTGGGCGAACCGACCCGGGCGGCGGCACAGAACAGGGAGTCACCCTTCACCAGTCCGGACCCTATCCTCTCTTCCGCGTCCAGAAGCCACTGCATGGCCATGGGGGCGGTCATGTACCGGTTCTCCTCGGCCTTAATGTCCAGGAGTATCAGGGTATGCAGCCCTCGGGAGCGGTTCTCCAGTATGTTCTCGTAGGGCGATGATGGCAGGAACCCCGGCTCCGGCAGGGGAATGGTGACCGTGCGGCCGAACTTGTACGGCTGAAGGCCGAGGGCGGCAGAGCAGGCGGTGAATATGGACACGCCGTTTATGAGGTCCGTGCTTATGCCCTCCTCCACCGCTCGGAGCCTGAGGTCCAGGTGGGTGGTCGCGGACATGGGGTCCCCGGCGGTGATGAAGGCGACCCTGCGATCCCTGGCCGCCTTGATTATGACGTCCTTCTCCTCCACGTCCCCTCGCTTGAGCACGGTCACCTTCTTCCCGATGAACGCCTCCACGTCCCTGTGGGAGGCATCGGTCAGCTTGGAGGTGTAGTACTCCGCAAATATCTCATCGCAGTTACGCAGGGTGGTTAGTGCCCTCACGCTCATGTCCTCGGCCCTGGACATCCCTAAACCGACAAATATCAATTCGCCCATCGGCAACACCATGCGCTCCACCTGTCTGAAGGTGCCGAGGGGGAAAGCCGAGTCCATACGTAAAAAGCTTTTAGCCGAGGGGCTGCTGGACATTTCCCTGCGCATTCGAAGGGAAGCCGATCACATACTATTCCCTGTGCTCTCTGAAAGGGCCTCCCTTCTGGGGTATGAGCTGGTAGATGCCGATCTGGACGAGAGGGAGCTGATGAGCTCGGACTACAGGACGTATATGGACGTGGACGAGCAGGTGAAGGAGAGGCTGCCCTCGGCCTTCGACGTCATTGGCGATGTTGCGATCATCCGCCTGGAGGATGACCTTGTGGAGCTGGCGTCATCGGTGGGGGAGGCTCTGATGAGGACATTCCCCCGCCTTCGCACCGTGGCCCTAGACAAGGGCGTCAAGGGGGAGCTGCGGGTGCGGGACCTCCAGGTGGTCGCCGGGGAGAGCGATACGGAGACCGTTCACATAGAGTACGGCGTCAGGCTGCTCATAGACCCGGCGAAGGTATACTTCAATCCCCGGCTGTCCAACGAGCGCTACCGCGTCGCCAGCTTGGTCAGGGAGGGGGAGACGGTGGTGGACATGTTCGCAGGAGCAGGCCCCTTCTCCATCATGATAGCCAAGCACGCGTCCCCGGAGGTGGTCTATGCCATGGACCTGAACCACGATGCCGTGGAGTACCTGATGAGGAACGTGCAGCTCAACAAGGTCATGAACGTCGTCCCACTTGAGGGGGACGCCCGTCAGCTGGTTTTTGACGTGCCCTGCGCCGACAGGATAATCATGAACCTCCCCCACTCCGCCCGCGACTTCTTCCACGATGCCCTCACCCGCCTCAAGATGGGCGGGGTGATACACTTCTACACGATATGCGAGCGCGATGACATCGAGCCCATCCTTGACCGTCTGGTGACGGAGGCCAGGGGGATGGGGGTGATGATCACTGTTCTGCGCTCCGAGGAGCTGAAGACGTACTCACCGTCGATGAGCGTCTTCTCCGCCGACATCGGCCTGGTTGACTGGTGCTAGGGTTATCCCCTGCTGACCCTGATAGTTGCCGCTCCTCTTCTCATAGGTGAGCCTCGCCGGCGATGAAAGGGTCTCGAAAACGATCTGGACGAACCTGCTGCCGATGGGCACATGCACCGTTTCGGAGGACACGTTCATCGCCATGAAGGTGAGGGTTCCATGGAAACCGGCGTCCACCTTTCCCAGGCCAGCAAGCAGCCCCTTCCTCATCCAGGACGTTCGCAGCCAAAGCTGGGCGCTGAGCGTGGGCGGCAGCTCCACCCGCTCCACGGTGGATACGAAGAACATGGTCCCCGCAGGAATGGCCGCCGTTCCCCCTTTCACCTCCCCGCCCCCCGGGGTCCTTATCTCAGAGATCCTGAGGTCGTAGCCGTTGGGGGTGAGGGACTCTTCGGAGTAGCCGTCAATCTTCAGCTCGCCGTCGCGGAGACGCCCCAATATCTCATGATCGGGAAGGATGCACATATGGACACAAATGGGCATTTGACTTAAAAATTGAACAGTCGTCAAGGAACTTGATGTCAGGTTCAGTGTGAAAAAGATTTCGCCTCGTGTGCACTGTTATCACTCTTAATAACCAACCCTAACCTTTTTAAATGCGGGAATTTCGGTCCTCGTTCAAGCGGGGGAAAGGTCCCTTGGACTGCCGCCATTCAGTTACCTCCTCTTGTCAACTGATCCCCCGCTATTATTCCCTCCTTCTAACATCGTCCCGCATCGCCTCCTGACGCATGGCCATTGTTAAACCAGCTTGGACAGAATCTTATATTCCCTCCGTGTTACCGGAAGGCACATAGGCGATGTATTTGAGATTTGAAACGCACAAGGTCGTAAAGAGCAGGATCGGTGAGGTTGATTTCGACCATCTGACCTTCGGAGAGACGTTCTCCGATCACATGTTCCAGATGGACTATGCCAACGATGAGTGGCAGGTACCGAAAATCGTACCCTTCGGAAAGATCGAGATCCTGCCATCCTTGTCCGCACTTCACTATGGACAGAGCGTCTTCGAGGGCCTGAAGGCCTTCCGCGATCATAAGGGAGGGGTCAACATCTTCCGACCGGACAAGCATGCTGAGAGGATGCTGCACTCCTCTGACCGGCTGTGCATCCCTCGGGTGGAGAAGGAGCTCTTCGTGGGGGCGGTGGAGGCCCTGGTCACTCTAGATAAGCAGTGGATACCCAGCAAGAAGGGCACCGCCCTGTACATCCGTCCCTTCACCTTCGCCACCGAGGACTACATCGGCGTCCGGGTCTCGGAGAAGTACACCTTCTTCATCATCACCGGGCCGGTGGGTGCCTACTACAAGGAAGGCTTCAACCCCGTCAGCCTCATGACCTCGGGCGAGTACGTCCGAGCCGTCCGTGGAGGGCTGGGCGAGGCCAAGACCGCGGCCAACTATGCCGCCTCCCTGCTGCCTGCCTACGAGGCCAAGAAGAAGGGGTACTCGCAGGTGCTGTGGCTCGATGGGGTCCATGAGAAGTACATCGATGAGGTGGGGACGATGAACATATGCTTCTACAAGGACGGGACCCTCATAACCCCGCCCCTCGAGGGCACCATCCTCGCCGGCGTCACCAGGGACAGCGTGCTGCAGCTCGCCCGGCACTGGGGCATCAAGGTCGAGGAGAGGAGAATCAGCATCGATGAGGTCATGGCCTCGATCAAGGACGGCAGCATGACCGAGATATTCGGTACGGGAACGGCCGCCGTGATATCTCCGGTTGGGGAGCTGTTCCACAAGGGGGAGACGGTGACCATCAACGGTAACAAGACCGGCCCTCTAGCTCAGAGGCTCTTCGACGAGATAACCGGCATCCAGGTCGGCGAGAGGCCAGACCCCTTCGGTTGGGTCCACCACTTGGACATCTAAACCCTTTTCAACCCCTGTTTTTCATTCTTAGAACGTCGATACATCCAACCCTAGGAAAGACCTTATATGTCGACCATTATCTAGAAACCGTTGGATGAATCATCCAACTTTAGAAGGAGCATCAGTTAAGGGTGATCGTATGGGGTCAGGAAACAGGAAGATGATAGCCGTTGCTTTGGTGGCCGTGCTGGTAGTGGCCATCGTGGCAGTGGTAGCTCTGAGTCAGAACAAGAACGCGGGGTCCCAATTGGCCACCGTCACCGACGCCTCGGGCATGAATGTGACATTGAGCGCTTCGCCCAGCAGGATAGTGTCCTGCGCGCCGGACATATCGGAGGTCGTGGCGGCCTTGAACCTTACGGATAAGCTGGTGGCGGTCACGGACTACTGTGACTACCCTCAAGGGGTCAAGGACCTCCGCGACGCTGGCAAGACCATAGGCGGGTTCTACACTCCCAGCTATGAGAAGGTCATCTCCTACAACCCTGATCTGGTCATCGTTAGCAACAGCGTCCAGACACAGATAGATATGGCGACCCAGCTCCGGTCCTCGGGTTACACGGTGCTGGTGGTGAACGCCGCCACCAACATATCCATGGTCTACGAAAACATCAACATGATCGGGAAGCTCGTAGGCCTGGAGTCCAAGGCGAACGATATGGTCGAGGACATGAAGTCCAAGATAGCCTCCATCGGCGAGGCGATAAGCGGTGACGCAGAGCCGTCCATAATGTTCGTTACCTATGCGGAGGCAGGATTCACCAACGTGTGGCCTGCGGGCGGAGGCACGGCCATCGGAGAGATCATCGATCTCGCCGGAGGTAGCAACGTGTTCGCGGAAATGAACGGCTTCGAGATGGCCTCGGACGAGGTCCTCAAGAGCAAGGCATCCTCCGTGGACTACATCGTCATGACCATCATGTACTCGCCTGAAAGCCCAGAGAACACCAGC
>MVRB01000093.1 GCA_002067635.1 Methanomassiliicoccales archaeon PtaU1.Bin030
TCGAGCATGAACGCTGATTGGGCTCTTCCTTAAAAAACCATGTGAAGGTGTTTAGAAGGTGTTCACCAGCTGGTAGGAGCTTATCACCTCTCTGGCCTGGTCCCAGGTGATCATGTTCACACCCTCCAGGACCTCTGTCTCACCTACCCTTTGCTGCAGGTCCTGTTCCACGCAATAGATTATGCCTTCCATGTCCATGAAGTCCTGTAGCGCGGCCAGGTTGGACGGCATTCCCACAGCCTCCGACCTCTGCCCTTTGCATGCATTGAGGGTCCCGTCACCTACGAGAAGGATGGCGGCGTTCTCCATTATGCCGCTGACCTTGCATCCCAGGGCCAGCCTTGCACCCGCGAAGGCCTCCTCCAGCCCGTACGGTCCTTTGGTGATCAATACCAACAAGCTCTCGGCCATCCTCTCACCTCGCTATCGTGACCAGCCGGTCGGCCTCAGAAGCCATGCGGGAGAAGTCATTGGTGATGCTGCCTATCTTGGTGCCGGGTATCTCCTCCCCCCTCTTAAAGCCCCTGGCGAGGCAGCAGGTCTCGCACACCGCCACCTCCAGTCCTTCCTTGGCCAGGGCCTCCACTTCCTTTCCCACGTTAGGGAAGCGCTTGGGGTCCTGCCCCTCCTTTATAAGGAAGACGCCTTCGCCATATCCGAACATCATGACCTTATGACCCTTCTCCAACGCCGCCTTTGCCAGCTTGAC
This sequence comes from Methanomassiliicoccales archaeon PtaU1.Bin030, assembly GCA_002067635.1. Taxonomy (GTDB): domain Archaea; phylum Thermoplasmatota; class Thermoplasmata; order Methanomassiliicoccales; family Methanomassiliicoccaceae; genus UBA6. The sequence continues at coordinate 710 of MVRB01000093.1, forward strand.
CGCGACGTTGGTGTCCATGTTCATCATGGTGCCGGTCCTAAGTTGAATGCACAACGTACCCATTTCCCGCACCTCACAGGGTTATCGTCTTGTCGTAGTCTTGCATGATCAGATCGACGGCCCTAGGGTAATCGATCTCTTGGAAGCCATCTTCTGGCCGCAGCCTGAATCCTCGCGCCTGCAGATCGTCCCCCATGATGAATACCTCGTCCGCCGCATCGACGATCTCATCCTTCTTGTCCTTGAAGACAGCGAACAGTGTGGCATCCTCGAGGAGCAGGGCTCCTATCTTATCATCCCCTCCCAGGGCGGCCATTGTATCAAGTGAATGGTACTCGTGAGGGGCCTTCAACAGTATGAACAGGATGGACATGGAGATCACCCGATGAAGTACTGCATGTCGGAGTCCGCGGCCAGGTCCAGGAACCCTGCGGCGCCCAGGACCTTCACACCATCCACCATCTTATCCTGGGTGACGTTCATAAGCTCCATGGTGGTACTGCAGCCATACAGGTTCACGCCCAGGTCCAAGGCCATCTTCAGCTGGTCCGAGAAGTTGCCCACACCGACGTTGGCCATGCGCTTCACGAACGTTCCTGTGAACAGGCGATAGATGCCGGCCAGCTTCGGCCTTGCACCTTTCTTCAGGAGGTTCAGGCCAAAGAATGAGAAGAACACATGCACCTCCATACCCATGCTAGCAGCGGTGTTGGCGATCATCATCGCCATCATGCCCTTGTCGAATGTTCCCTCGGAAACGACGATCACCAATTTCTTCGTATCTGACATCTTAGTGCCTCCATCTTATTCCTGGGTCCCGCTCATCCATCACGCTTCTCCAATGGCAAGCCTCAGGATATCATGCCTCATCTAGCACAAGGCATCACTTGAGCTTCTTTATTCGGTAGATGTAGACCCCGTTCTCCTCCCGGGCATCCACCAGCTCGTTACCGGTCCTCTGACACCACGCGGGCACGTCCGCCTTGGATCCTACGTCGGTCGCCAGAAGCTCTATCTCCTCTCCTACCTTCATGTTCTTGAACTTTTTTGCCAACTGGACGATGGGCATGGGGCACATCAGCCCCTTCGCATCCAATACTTCCACCATAGCTTCACATCCACGGTTTTGCACGGTTGTTCACCAACTATATATAACCGATGCTTTATAATCCTTTGCCATGAACGGTAAGGATAAGCGGGGTGCCAGCTGATTGTCACCGCAGAAGTCCATATCGTCCATATCCTCATGCAAGGACATCGTCCAGTGCGCTTTCAGCCTAAATGATTTCGAGGTAGAGGTGTTTCGCTCCGCCTTCAAATACGGGCCCATGCGGGCTGATGAACTGGCCGACCGTATGGGGGTGGAACGTTCCAAGGTGTACAGGGCGTTGCAGAAGCTTCTGAGCTGCGGCATGTGCATACGTGAGACCAAAAGCCTTGAGAAGGGGGGCTACTACCATGTCTACAGCACTATCGACCGTGACGTCCTCAAATCGAAGATGGAGCAGTGCATCGGAGAATGGAACGAGCGCATGAGGGATGCCATGGCACGCTTCGATGAACGCTCTTCGAACGATATCATTTGATGGTCCTCGAAGGGATAGTCCTCGAAGGATTTGTGTCTCGACCATATAGGGGCACATCTTGCCGGGTGCTGCCGGTCCAGGGGACCTCATGAAGGTCTGCGGACCTCCAACAAGGTCGGCCCGGCCATGCGGGCGATGCGGTCGGCAAGGTCTGTCAGACGACCATCGTAGACCATGTCATCGCCTCCCCGGAATATCTCCTCCCGGACCTTTGCACCCAGCTGGTCATCGTTGCCCGGCATCAGCATGACCATCGTGGAACCAGGAGCCGAGGCCGTGTCGGCGCATATGCCATCCTCGTCGCCATCCACGATTCCTATGACAGGCACCCCCAGGCGAGCGAGAAGGGCAGAGCAAACACGGGTGGTATCGTCGCCCACGGTGACCGCGGCCTTAGCCCCCTCGGCCCTGAATATGGAGTCCTCCGCCCTATGATCGACCAGGATAAGCCTGTCCCCCCACGCGGGTTTGCCCAGCCGGGGCAGTGACCTCGTCCTGCGGACCGAGCCAGAGCGTATAATAGCTCCCTCCAGGCTATGGACCCTCACTTTCTCCAACCCATGGGCCTTCACATCGACCCCCTCAAAGGATAGTCTGCCTGAGCTCATCCTTACAATGACTTTTTCGGAGACGGCACGGCCGATCACAGTGCCGTTTATCCATATGTTCTCCCCCGGCTGCACCCCGCTTAGCGACCTGACCCCTTGCTGGGGCACCCCGGCGGATGTCGGCACATTTTCTCGCAGGCCGTGCTCCAGAAGCAGGTTCGTTAGGTCCTCATCGATGCTGCCCTCCCAGACCACGAAGAAGTCCCGGTCCACCTGCACAAGAGGAACGTCGAGGGCTGCATGGACCTTATCCCACACCATCCTACCGAAAGCCATCCCTGAGGCTCGCGTCTTGCCCCAGTTCAGTAGGATCACGGTATCGCAACCCCGCCCCATCCTAACGACGGACCTGGACACAAGCTCGCGGCTGGCGACTTGGATCCTTCCTTCCAGTCCAGCATCGAGCACGGCGGCTAGTCCCATGGCCCCCCCGAGGGTGGCCTCCACCACGTGGTCCCTTGAAAGAGAGTCGAGCATCCAGGCAGCCATCCCCGAATCTATGGCCTCCGGCCCATGCACGACGACCCCGTACCTCATGGGACTACCTCATAACGCTGGAGGTCATCACTCTTGCGGTGGCTGCCGCCGACCCCGTCGACCCTACGAACCCATCAAGAGTACAGAAGAATTGTGCGTCCGTTTTTCACCGCCATTTCAATGATCGGTGGATCCTTGGCCGATTCCCTTTGGGGTCGAACCACCGAAGTCCAGCTCCCATAAAAGGGTTCCCTACACTCACATTTCCGGTCAACCCAGTCAAACAAGGGGTTGGATAGCTATTATTACCCCCCTTGGACATTCTCAAATGACCTCCATGACGTTCAAAGGAATGGATATCGTGTCCATCCGCGACCTGACCATCGACCAGATCGAACAGGTCCTGGACCTTTCCGAAAAGATGATGCCATATGCCACAGGCGAGAAGAAGTGCAAGGCATTGGACGGCAAGATCCTGGCCAACCTGTTCTTCGAGCCCTCCACCCGCACCCGGCTGTCGTTCGAGAGCGCCATGTCCCGCGCAGGTGGAAAGTGCATAGAGATCACCTTGCCCCAGACGTCCTCCACCGTCAAGGGGGAGACCCTGGCCGATACCATCAGGATGGTGGAGGCCTACTCCGATGCCATAGTGTTGCGCCATCCGCACGAGGGCGCCTCGCGACTGGCCGCCCACTTCTCGAGCAAGCCGGTCATTAATGCCGGGGATGGTGCCGGTCAGCACCCCACACAGACGCTTCTGGACCTCTTCACCATAAAGCAGCAGCTGGGTGGCATATCCGGGAAGAACGTGGTACTGGTCGGAGATCTCAAGTACGGAAGGACCGTCCACTCCCTGGCAGAGGCGCTGGCGATGTTCGGAGCGGAGCTGACGTTCGTGGCCCCGCCCCTCCTGCAGATGCCCAACGAGACGGCCAAGCTCCTCGAGAGTGAGGGAGTGAAGGCCCGTCTGTGCTCTAACCTGGAGGACGTCATAGCCGATGCGGACGTTCTCTACGTTACGCGCATACAGAAGGAGAGGTTTCCGGACCTGTCAGAATACGAGAAGGTTGCTGGATGCTACCGCATTGACAACATACTGTTGAGGGAGGCCAAGAAGAGCCTGGTCATCATGCACCCCCTGCCTCGCGTGGACGAGATCGCCCCCGAGGTGGACATGACCGAGAACGCCAAGTATTTCCAGCAGGCCTTCAACGGGGTGCCAGTGCGAATGGCTCTGCTGACCATGATCCTAGGGGGGTTCTGAAATGAAGGATTTCAGGGTGACGCCGATAAGGAACGGGACGGTCATCGACCATATCGAGTGTGGGCAGGCCCTCAAGGTCCTGCGCATAATCAAGGTCACCGGTGACGTCCGCTCGACGGTGTCGGTCCTCATGCATGTCCCTTCAAAAAAGGAGGGCTGGAAGGACGTGGTGAAGGTCGAGGACCGGGAGCTCGATCCCCGGGAGGTAGACAAGATCTCCCTCATCGCTCCCAAGGCGACCATCAACATAATCCGGGACTTCAACGTCGCTGAGAAGTACAGCGTCACCATGCCCGATGTCGTCAAGGGGATAATCAAATGCGGCAACCACAACTGCATCACCAACAAGAACGAGCCTGTGGAGCCAGAGTTCATCGTCGAGTCGAAGCTCCCGGTCGTCCTTCGATGCAAGTACTGCGACCGCAACCAGGAGGACTTCGCCGAGCGGCTGGCATAGAGCTCTATCAAAAAGGTCTGCGAAAGAAGGCATGTAGCGAGGAATGGTCCTCGCGCGAAGGGCGACCGTCACCGTAGCCAGACGAGCTCTTCCTTGGTCCTGGTAACGATGCGGTTCATGCTCTCCAGGATAACCTGGTCATCAATATCGCGGTCCACCGTGGCCACGATCAGGAGGCTGGACGAAAGCTCGGAGATGAACAGCTTGGTGTTTCTGAATACCGCGATGAGGTACTCGATCTTGTCCTTGAAAATGTCGTTCTTAGTGGCCTCAGCGGCCGAGAACATTATTGCGGCCATGGCCGAGAAGGTTTCTGCCCTAGCAGAGGATGCAGCCTTGCCAGCTATCATTAGACCTGTCTTCGATACGATAGTGATGCTCTGAACGTTCTTCCCCTGGGGGAACTCCCCACGGATGATTTCGTCAAGGATGTTCTCGACAGATTTGGCGTCCTGCACAGACCTTCCTCCACCCAGTGAACCCTTATTCCCTTAGGTCGTGGCGTATAAGAGGGAGCATGATTATATCCTTTCCGCAACTGGTATCCTGGTTCTATACTATCTATCACCTTCACACCATTTTTGGACACTTTCCCGGGTAGGGAAGAAAAAAGACATGTAGGACATCACCAATGCTTTCGGACAAGGCGGTCCATGAATAAGGTCCTCGTGATAACAGGAATGCCTGGTGCAGGCAAGGAGGAGTTCGTCAAGGTTGCGCAGAGAAAAGGGTACGCCGTGATTCGCATGGGAGATGTCGTCCGTCAGGAGGCGGAGCGGCAGGGAGTGGTCATGGACGATAGGGGGATCGGGGGATTCGCCTCCTCGGAGCGGCATGTTCACGGGCCGGAGATCTGGGCTCGCCGGTGCCTGGATATACTGGGAACGGGACCCACGGTAATCGACGGGTCCCGCAGCCTGATGGAGATGAGGGCCTTCCGCTCCGCCCTCGGCGAGGGCACCAGGCTGGTGGCCGTGCATAGCTCCCCAGCCTCCCGATTCGAGCGGCTGCGTAAGCGCAACCGTTCCGACGCTCCTCGTAACATCCAGGAGTTCGAGGAGAGGGACGAGCGGGAGCTGGGTTGGGGCCTTGGCTCCCTAATAGCCATGGCCGACATCATGCTGGTCAACGAGGGCACTTTGGAGCAGTTCCACGCTCTTGTGGAGAAGGAGTTGGAATGACATGGTGAAGTACAGGCTGGTCCGGCTCTGCAGGGAGGACGCCATGTCGGTGGTGCCCCTGGAGATGTACCGCTACGATCTGGAATGTGCCGCAATACTTTTGAAGGAAAAAGGATACGAGGTCGTGGCCCAGGGGCCGATGGTCATCATCAGGGACCTGGACCACGAAGCCACTCTCTATCCCAGCGGCCGCATCCTCCTCTCCCATGTGGACAGCAAGGAGGTGGCGGCTTCGGTGGCCAATAGGATCTACGATACTGTCGAGGGTTCGATGGAGCCGGTGCCTTCCAGAAGGTCCTGAGCCATTTCCTGGCGCATGGGTGCTTTCACCTGCTTCTCTAGGTCCTCGGGGCCAAGGCGCAGATCGGTTATGGTGCCGTCACGGTAGCAGACGATGAGCTTCAGCCGGTCCTCTTCCAGGCGTAGCTCGATGGAGCGCAGGTTGGATATGTATGACATCTCCCGGCGGTCGATGCTCACCCGGCTGATGATCTTGTTCTGCTCCATCTCCTTTATCATGCGGTAGCAGCGGGACATCGACATCCGGCTCGCGGAAGCGATCTCCTTGGCCGACCTCGGCTTGATGTCGATGGCCGATAGTATTCTCCTGCTGTCCAAATCACAGGTTAGCTGTGCTATGTCGAAGTACACTTTTGCATCCCATCCTAAGATAAGGACCGATAAATAAATATAAAGGAGTTGGTCCCCGATTATCCATCCTGATAGCCTGGCATGATTTTTTAATTGTCCAGTGTCATATAATTCTCGATTCATTTTTTGAAATTAGTATTCACCCAGGTAGAATTAAATACGCTGGCCTTCTGCCTTGGTATAAAAGGTGGGAGAGATGCTGGGGAAGAAGAGGGCGTCCCTCTGGATACTGCCGGTCCTTGCTGCAGCCCTGCTGCTGGCAGTCCCTGCGTCAATTCCCATGACGGGGGTTCCCGAGGTCAACGATTCTAACTCTTCCGCCGTCCCCTACGGTGTTGAGACCATCTTCTCGGAGGGTTACATCTTCGATTCTCATCGTGAGGGGCTTGACCTGCCCGATGGCATAAGGGACATGGCCTTGGGGGAGCTGGACGGGGATGGCATCACGGATGTGGCCGTCGCCAATGCAACTACCATCCTCATCTACCATGGGCTAGGGGACGGCATCCTTGGCTCCACCCCCGTGGCCCTGACCCGCGGGGGTATGGATGACATTCGGAGCCTGGCCATCGGAGACCTGGACGGGGATGGAAAGGA
>MVRB01000094.1 GCA_002067635.1 Methanomassiliicoccales archaeon PtaU1.Bin030
TGTCACGCAGGTGGCCGCGAAGAGGACGAAGGAGAACGCCAGGACCGGCCTCCTCCCCCATCGGTCCGAGAGGATACCGGATGGGAGGGACATGATCACGAAAACCACGTTGTATAGTATGTACAGGATGATCGTGGTCACTGTGCTAGACCCCAGCGCTTCGGACCTAAGCACGAAGAAAGCGTAGCTGATCTCCCCGAGGAAGAACACCACCACGACCATGGTCAGCAGCCAAAAGTCCCTGCCCAGGCGCCTGGAGTCCTTGAGAAAGTTGGCGGCGCACCTCTGGACCTTGTGACCATCCTCCCTGACGTAAAGAACGATAATAATGACGGAGATGACCGCGGGAATGGTGGCCAGGAGGAACACCGCCCGGAACGTGCCCTCGGTAACGGTGCCAGCGGCCAGCAGTATCGGAAGGATCAGAAGCGGACCTATCACCGCTCCCATGGAGTCCATGGCCTTGTGGAGACCGTAAGCCCTGCCCAGGTCCTCGTTTTTCGTGGAATCGGCGATGAGGGCATCGCGTGGGGCCGCCCGCAGACCCTTCCCGATCCTTTCCGTGATGCGGACACCAAGAACCTGCCAGTAGGACGTGGTCAGGACGAGGAGGGGCTTAGCCAGGGTGCTCAGGCCGTACCCTGCGGTGAGGAACGGTTTTCTTCTGCCGAACCGATCGGAAAAGCGTCCCGAGACCACCTTGAGGAGGGATGCCGTGGTCTCCGCAGCTCCCTCTATCAGGCCTATCACCGCACCGCTGGCACCAAGACCCGCCAGGAAAAGCGGCAGTATAGGGTATATCATCTCGCTGCTGGCATCATTGAGGAGGGACACCAGGCCGAGAACCAGGACATTGGTGGAGATGCCGGTGAGAAGTCCCCTGCGCTTATTGCCCGTCAATCAAAGGTCTCCATACGCTACAAGCCGACCACTGGAAAATACTTATTGTTCTACGGTGAGCGGAACGGGATGTGCAAGGAGCATAGATGACAAGGGAAGATCGCGCGGCCTGAGGAAGCCAGTATCTGTACGTAACAATGAGCGTGGGTCGACAGTTAGCGGTCGGGACTTATTGATACACGCCCCGCATACCTTCCCTGGGCACGGACATGACGAAGCGAGCACCCTTTCCTGGCTCGCCCTCCTCGGTCATGGTTATACCAGTTATGGCCAGTATCTCCCTCGATAGGAAGAGGCCAAGGCCATGGTTCTTCCCGAAGCCTCTGTTGAAAAGCTTGCTCCGGATGTCCGCCGAGATGCCCAGACCATCGTCCTCGCAAACGATGGCGTGAGATCCACCGAACCTCTCCACGGAGAAGCGTATGGTCGTGGCCTTCCCACCGTGACGGATGGCATTATCGACGAGATTGTAGAAGACCTTCTTTATGAGGGGGTCGGCGAAGACCTCTATCCCCGCTGGGATATCATTGATGATTCGTAGCCTGCTCGGAGGGACATCCCCCACGCTGTCGATGACCAGGGTCTTCAGGTCATGCCATATGGCTTCTCGAACCCCAATTTCCTCGTAAGCCTCGGCGAACTTGATGATAGCGGCCATGCTGTCCGCCGAGGCCAAGGCCTTCTCCATGTAAACATCGAAAGAAGGGTCTGCTCTCTTCATTTTCGCCAGGGCCATGTTGCCCGTCAGGGCGGTCATCTGGTTCTTCAGATCGTGCCGGGTGATGTTGTTTAAAAGGTTCAGCTTTTTGTTGACCTGGCGAAGCGCCTCGGAAGTCCTGATACGCTCTGTTATGTCCCTGACCGCAGCCACGTGTACCTGCAACCCCTTCCATGTGAAGTATCGGCAGTTGATCTCCACAGGGAACATCCGGCCATCCTTTCTGCGGTGGTATTCCAGAGGTATGATCACACTGCCGTTCCTGTTCTCGATCATCTTGCTCTCTGGTTCTCCCCTCTTTGCCAAGAGGTCGGGTGTAAACGATTCCAGAAGCTCCTTATGACTGTAACCGTACATCTCGCTCGCGGCGGTGTTGCATTCCAGCACCTTACCCGTTTCATCCTCGATCAAGAACAAGGCCTCGCTTCCCAGCTCGAACAGCTCTTGATACTTCTCCTCCCCCTCCTTCAGGGCCTCATTTATCGCCTGAAGTCGTTTCTCTGCCTCCACCCGTTCGGTGATGTCTATTACGATCCCCTGGAAGTTAGTGACGGTCCCTTCGGAGTCCCTCCCGAGGAAGGTGCGCTGGTCCACCCAATGGTACTCTCCGTCCCGGTTGCGGATACGATAAACGCCCTCGTAGCTGTCCTCACCCTGGCGGATCTTTTCTTCCAAGGCGGCCTTGATGCCATCGAGGTCATCGGGATGAACGATGTCGGAGAAAAGCAATGAGCCATCAAGGAACACCTCTGGCTCGTACCCGAACCTCACGATGTTCTTGGAGACCAGCTCCACCGGCCATCCCTCCTCCGCCCGCCAGCGGAAAAGCATCACCGGGCTGTTCTCCACGATGAGGTTGGCCTCACGGAGAGCGTCATCAGACTGCTTGCGCTCGGAGATGAAACGCGCTTGCTGGATGTTCTGGTAGGCGATGGAGGAGAGCTGGTTGGCCAGAGCAAACAGGGTGTGCGCGATGTGCTCGAACCTCTCCTGAGGCATGACAGGCACCTGGAGGAAGGCCTCACGGAACTGGGCCTCATCAATGCCGATCTCGCGGGCATACTCCACCATCTCCTCCTCGGTCTGAGCCTCATTGCGGACCTGGCCGATCAACCAATTAGCGATGTGGCGCCCGCCGACGGTAATGCTCGCTCCCGCACCCCACAGTCCGGCGCTTAAACAGCGCTCGATCGTCGGTCCATAAGGGTTATGACCTCCGATCAAGGAGTCGGAAGCAATACATCTCTGGCGCCCCTTTTCGTTCTTACGGATGAACTCTGTGCAGAAGTGCGTGAAGTTGCTGGGACGGGTGATGGGGGTACCATCCGGACGCGTCAGGAGGACCCCAACGCCCCAGGCCTTTCCGAGCAGGTCCTGAAGGTGCTGGAGCTCCGATATGTTGAAAAGGTCCTCGAAGACGATGTCCTCCGTCTCTTCCAGAGGTCTTGTCAATGCCAGTATGCGCTTCTCTAACGCCTCCTCGGCCCGTTTCCGGTCTGTGATATCCCGCAGGATGATCAAAGACCCATCTTCATTGTTGAACCGGTAGGGCACGGCAGCGACCTCAACATCGACAGGTGTCCCGTCTAGCTTGATATAGACCTCGTCAGCCTTTTCCGTGGGCCTCTTCTCGATCTCGAGCCGGTGTTTCCGCCTCTTCAATGATGGCCTGAACCGGGGATCGACGCGGCCCGAGATCTCGGTGCCCAGAACGTCGTGTGCTGATGAAGCGCCGAACAGCTCCATGGCGGCCGGGTTCAGGTATCTGATCCTGTCATCTACGACGATGAGCATCGCGTATGGAGCGTTCTCGACCAGACGCCTGAACTTCTCCTCGCTCCTTCTCAGCTCCTCCTGGATGCGCTTACGCTCGGTTATGTCCCGGAACACCACCTCCACGGTCGGCTCCCCTCCCTCGAGAAAGCTCGCAGCCGTGACCTCGATGTCGATGATCTCCCCGTCGAAGCAGATGAACTGTTCTTCGAGGATAGGCACCACTGTCCCAGGTTTAGCATACAGCTGTTGAATTCTCTTCTCCGCTTGTTCCTTGGATTCACCGGTCAGGAATTCGACCAGGTCCTTACCGATAAGGTCCTCCTTGCTCTCCGCCCGAATTAGCCTGGCCGCTGTATCGTTGGCGAAGACGATCTTACCGTCACGGTGCGTTATCCTGGCGTCGAAGGACCTTTCCAGAAGCCTGCGGTTCCGCTCCTCGCTCTCCTGCAAGCTCTGCTCAGCCATCTTTCGTTCGGTGATGTCGATAACGATGCCTTGGAAGTGGGTAACCCCGCCATCGGAATCGCGTTCCACCACCGTGCGGTCATCCACCCATCGGTAGTGCCCGTCCTTGGTCCTGATGCGATATGTCTGCTCGAACTGAACAACGCCATTTCTAACGCACTCATCAACCTTCTCAGAGGTGCGTCCCAGATCATCAGGGTGTATGATCGACGCATATTTAATCGAACCATCGAGCAGTTCCTGGGGATCATAACCGAATTGGGTGATGTTCTTGGAGACCAGCTCCACCGGCCATCCCTCCTCCGCCCGCCAGCGGAACAGCATCACCGGGCTGTTCTCCACGATGAGGTTGGCCTGCCGCAAGGCATCCTCCGCACTTTTCTTCTCCGTGATATCGGTGGCAGTGCCCAGGATCCCGACGACCTTACCGTCCTTATCCCGGAGCGGGACCTTGCATGTGTCGAGCCAGCCGAACTTACCGTTAAGTCGCTGCTGCCTCTCGATGATGTGGAGCTTTGGTACCCCGCTCTCCATGACCTGAAGGTCGTCCGCCCTGTATGCATCAGCCTCGGTCTCGGCCCAGGGCAGGTCATAGTCGGTCCTTCCGACATATTCCGAGGGGTCATCAAAGCCCACATTGGTGGCCGACTCCTTGTTCGCACCCAGGTAGACAAGGTTGCGGTCCTTCCAGAATACAACTCCGGGGAAGTTGTCGATAACGATCTTAAGCATCTGCTCCGAGCGCTGCAGGGCCTCCTCGGCCGCCTTCTTCTCCGTAATGTCACGACTATAGCCCATCACCCCGATGATCTCTCCATCGGAGTTCACATAAGGTGCCTTCCAGGTAGAGTATGTCGTTCTACGACCCCTTATCACGTTTGTAGCCTCGTAGAACCTGGCTTGGCGTTCCTCGATAACTTCCTGATCTTCAAACCTTAGCTGGGCGGCGACCTCGGTGCCGAAGAGGGTTTTATCATCTTTTCCTAGTACATCCTTGCTATCCATACCAAGGAGAGCGGCCCCTCCGGGGTTCATCATGATGTACCTACCATCGAGATCCTTCATGTAGATGGCATCGGGTATGTTCTCGGCGAAGGAGTTGAGGAGGTTATGATGCTCCTTCAGCTCCTCCTCGGCCTTTAGCTTACGCACGATACGCCACATACCGTCCATGAGAAGGGAAAGGTCGGTCGCATCCTCCTCAGTGTAGTCGCTTTCCTTGTTTGCCACGCCCAGGACCGCCACTATTTGGCCGCGGTCGAAAACGGGAACGGTCATGAACCGCTCGATCCTCACATGACCTGCGGGCAGGCCCCTCTTGTTGGCGTGGGGTTCGCTGTAACGATTTACGATGACGGGTCTCCTAAGACGCAAAGATTCCGTCCACGACCCTGTCTCCACTACATTGTAGGTATAGGGCCTGTTGACCACCATGCATTCTTCCATCACCTGTTTCGACCAGATCTGCATGGTCAAGGCGGTCTCGTCCTCGTTCACGAAGGCCACGAAGCCGAACTTGCTGTCAGATAGTGAGATGCAGCTGTTCATAGCCCTCTCGGTGAGGTCTTTGGACGTAGCCCCTGTCATTTGGGAAAGATCGTAAAGCGTACGGTTCCGGGCCTCCACCCTCTTCAGGGCATCCATGGCCTTCTCCCGTTCCCTCCTCATCCGTAAGGTGATGATGCCGAAAGCGAGATCACCCGCCATCTCCTCCAGAAGCTCCACCTCTTCCGCGGTGAACCCATCGGCCCGGTCAGAGTAGATCATCAGGGCACCGAACGCCTCCCCGCTGTCCATCAGAGGTATGGCGATCAAGGAGCGGTAGCCGTTCTTCAAGGCATGCTCCCGCCAAAGGTCATACCCGTCATCGCTCATCACGTCCTGTATGAACGTCGTCCGTCCGGTCTTGATGCTTCTGCCCGCAGGTCCGGTACCCCTCTCACCGTCGCCCCATGTGGCTCTGACGCTCAGAACGTACTCCTCGTTGTAACCGCTCCAGGCCACCGGGCGTATGTCCTTACTGTCATTATGCTCCGCCAACCCTACCCAGGTCAACCGATACCCAGCGATTTCGCAGACGATCCGGCAAATGGAGTCCCACAGCTCCTGCTCGCTCCTGGCCTTTATTACGGCACGGGCGCATTCCTTTATCGCCGTCAGCTCACGGTTCAGCCGGCGCATCCTGGAGTCCAGAAGCAGGATGTCGGTGATGTCCCATATGGCCCCCGACATCCTTACGCCTGTCCCTACGGTCTCCTCCATCATCTCCGCCACGGAGAGCACGATCCTCCTCGGCCCACCATCGGCAGGCACGATCTCGAACTCCATATCGTGCTCCCCCCCATCTTTGACCAGCTGCCTCAATGATAGGCGTACCTTCTCTCGGTCAGGGATGCAACGGCCGATAGTCTCTATCGGTACGTATCCATCAGCCGGCACGGTTATCCCGAAGATCCTGCCGATCCCCTCCGAGACCCATATCCGGTCCTTGTCCGCACCTATGGTGTATATCCAGGAGCCGGTGAGGACAGGATTGTGAATTTCGTCCAGATCCCCGACGCTCGCCTCGGTGCGGTCCCGGGACAGCCTTCTTCTGATAGCCTGCCTTGTCAATCGCTCCATCCTAGAGGTCAGATGGTCCTTCGAATCATCTTTATCGTGATCTACGTCAGGACCTGAACCTGCAGAGCTCATGCTGAGCGCCTCCAAGGACGAGCGGTTGATTCATAATCGCATCTTGTCGCGTTTCTTAGGGAGGACCGTGATTCCTGAAGCTTACTAGAAAGAGACCTGTCCGTTGTCGGCCCCGCAGGCGGTGTTGGCCTAAACCCTACGGATAGCGGCGCATCCTTGAACAGAGGCCTGCATACGGTCATGAACAAAAAGTTCATATCATCTCCAATCCAGACCTCTGGTACCATACCGGATCACCCTTTAGAAATAAATGGGATGTACATCTGAACGTTAAAAACCATGAGGCCAGAGGTTATCTATCTTTCGAGGTAATTGTCACGCAATGATACAGACACACGTATCTCAGAGACCCCACTGGTACTGTATGGATGCGCGTTCCTGAGCACATGGGGGCGAGCGCTCGGAATCATAATGTTCAATATGTTCATATCTTTGGGTGAGCGATTCGTTAAGGGAACCGCGAGGATGATCAAATGGATGAGCAGGGGAGGAGGATGGCCGAGATAAGATCGAACTTTTCAAGGAGCTCGGGAGAGTACGATCGATGGATAAGGAAGGTGATACCCCGATACGATGAGATGCTGGATGTCCTCGTTTCCTGCGTTCAGTGCCCAGAAGGAAGGAGACTGCGGGTCATCGACATCGGTTGCGGTACAGGGACCCTTTCTGCTAAGCTGCTGGCGTCCCATCCCGCAGTGGAGCTGACCTGTCTGGACATGACAGAGGACATGCTAGACATGGCCAGGGAGAGGCTAAAAGGACACGAGTGCGTCAGGTACCTCGTTCACAACCTCTACGACTTCGAGTACGACGGGCCTTACGACCTGATAATCTCCTCCCTGGCCCTGCATCACATGGTCACAGACGAGGACAAGAGGGATCAATACGATAGGATATTCCGGGCGCTAGCTCCCGGAGGCTACTTCTTCAACGCCGATGTCGTCCTCGCCTCCGATGACACCATGCAGGAGCTTTACATGGAAAAATGGGCTGAGTTCATGTACAACGGGCTACCACAAGAGGAGGTCGAAGGCTCGGTGCTTCCACGCTATTATAAAGAGGACTCCCCGGCCAGATTGACGGACCACCTGGGCTGGATGAGGGAAACCGGTTTCATTGGTGTTGATGTCATTTGGAAGTACTACAATCTCACGGTGTACGGTGGAAGGAAGAGCCTCGTAGATTGACCCCCTAAGAACGCGTGAGAAGGAGAGGCGAGGCGTCAGCGGCTTCAGCACCAGTAATATTCGAAGAGGTCCTTGGTTCCGAGGTAGAAGGCCTCATCCTTTCCGATGAAACCCGCGTAGTTCTTCCGCCTTTCCATGAACCGGAGGCAAACAGCGGCCTCGCTCTCGGTCACCGCGATTATGGCTGGGGCCTCGGAGATGTGCCTCATCTCCAAGCAACCGGCAATGTCTAGTTCAAAGCGTGTTCCTCCGTTTGGAGCATGCACAGGGAACCTGGACTTGACCCCCTTTCGAAGCACCTCGTCCATGGCAGGACTCATCCGGACAGGTCCGGGGGTGCTCTTTGAGCCCCCGGGAATGCTCCTTTGCCTCCAGGAATGGCCGATATCCTTCGTTCAGCATGTCCGTGGTGTCCGTGATCAGCTTTGCCCCCGTGATCTCACCCAATCGATGAATGAACGCGGCAGGCAGTAGCTAGATGCCATAGCTCAAGAAATGGTCCTTATTCTCGAAGGCCATGCTGTTGCCCGTTGGGCGTGATGGCGGTGCTCATGTTATACCTGCCCCTCCTCATTGCCTTTGACGCCGCTTCCTGCGTGCCCTGCCCTCTCACGATGTTCAGATAATGAGGGTCAGCATCCACTCATGTATGGCCACATCATTCTAAGAAAGCTCACGATGGTGGCCACGTTGGCTCCGGAGTTGATAAGCTTGTCCGAAATGTCCCACAGCTTGCGCCTGGTGCCGACCTTGTCAGCTTTGCCAGCGCGTATGTCGTCAAGCAGGGAGCGCAGCTCCTCTCGAAGCTCACAAATTTCCTCCTCGAACATGAGCTCCAGTTCCGAGACCCGTGACTCTAATGCCTCGATGGTTAGGGAAAGCTCATCGTAATCGATACCCGGGGCACATGAGAGGTCGAGAACATTGTAACCAGCATCGGTGATGACCACCTTTCCGCCCACGATCTCCACATATCCTAGGCGTCTCAGTCTGGCTATGGCCGAGATGCAGTGCTCCTGATCCTTGCCCATGAGCTGCCCCAGCTCATGCAGCTTGACACGTCGGCCTGCACCAGGCCTGGAAGTCCTCAGGAACATGTCCTTGAGGAACAAGGACGCTTCCTCCTCCTCTATCATCTTCCATTATCCTCCATTGATCCTTCGTTCTACATCCTAGAGCGGCAGTGACCGATCTCACGCTCTCGGCTCATCGGCGGCACGCCCCGCAGGTCCTGCAGCCGTCCCTGGGCGGCGAGGCCCTGTTCTCATGGCGGCCTGGGGGAGAGCCTCCCCCCTGCGTGCTGATGGTATGCAGTGCAGCCTCCACCATGAAGAGCGCTGGGCACTGCTCCCTGTGCTCCGCCCCCACCTCATCCTCTATCCAGTTCTTCAGGATCGTCCAGTATATCTCCAGGTGCTCTCCGTCCATGCTCTCACAATATCCCCACCGGACCCTGGGGTTAAATGGGTGACAGTGAGAGGTGCCCGAAAAACGAAAAGCCAAAAAGTCGTTTTTCATCCGATAGTCTACAAATGACTGGGATAAATGAAATCGACGAGATATGATCATGTCTAATGGAAGCTACCGGCGGTCCGAAAGTACCCTCCACGGGAAGGCAGGTAGATCAGATGCCCCCCTCACTCGAACCTCAGCACCTCGGCCGGAGATATCTTGCTTGCGCCTCTGGCCGCAGGGTACACGCTGAGAAGGGTCGCCAGGAACGCACCGATCCCAACAAGGACGATCTCCACCCAAGGGATGACGAAGTCATAGCCAAGCTCCTCGAAGGCCTCCAGGTACACCGTGTACCCGATGGATATTCCCAAAAGGGTACCTATCACGATGCCCAGGAACGATATGAACGACGATTCCAGGGCGAAGTTGGTCACCACCATCCTCTTC
>MVRB01000095.1 GCA_002067635.1 Methanomassiliicoccales archaeon PtaU1.Bin030
GCCACCGTGAAATGAAGCAGCAGGGACTGGAAGCTCAAACCCCCCTTCTAACCCGCTCTCTGCATGGCAGTGGCCGTGTTCTTCCAGGTGTCTATGGACCCGAGCCGCCTTCTCCTCTCCCAATCCTTGGAATGAAGCCCCAGTGTGCCGAAGGCGATCACGACCCTGCCCTTCTGGTACTCCAAGATCAGGCCCTCCAGGAACCCCCTGGTTCTCCTGGTTACTCCCCTTCACGGGTAGGGGGGCCGATGAAGAGCACGTATCTGTTGAGGTCCTTCGGAACGTGCTCCTTCACCTCGAGCAACGCCGCCTTGGACCCTTCGGACCTCAGCTCCCCCGGGATGGCTCAGGCCCCCTGCCTGGCGTTCCCATTGACGCTTTCGAACGCCACTATGCCCTTCACGCTCACACCTCCCTCCCGTCGCGCCGCTTCCCGCGGGCACCATCAGCATCCTTCCGCTTGGAACACATCCTTTCCCTGGGCGGCGGTCGAGGACGGGCTTCGGGCGGGATGCCAGGCAAGGTATGATAAACCGCTGGTGCGAATTGTTAGGCGGTGCAGCAATGAGGACGGCCAAGGTCATCATCATGGGGGCGGCGGGAAGGGACTTCCACAACTTCAACACATACTTCCGGGATGATCCGAGCTACGAGGTCGTGGCATTCACCGCCGCGCAGATACCGGACATAGAGGGCCGCTGCTACCCCGCGCGGCTCGCCGGGGAGCGCTACCCGGAGGGCATCCCCATACTTTCGGAGGAGGAGCTCCCGGAGCTGATACGCAAGCAGGGGGTGGAGCAGGTGGTCCTCGCGTACTCCGACCTGTCCTACGAGGAGGTGATGCACAAGGCCTCCCTGGTCCTGGCCACCGGCGCCGACTTCCGCCTCATGGGCAACGAGCGCATCGTCCTGCGGTCCGTCGTTCCGGTGGTGAGCGTGTGCGCGGTGCGCACCGGTTCAGGCAAGAGCCCCACCACCAGGAAGATATGCAGGATCCTGCGCTCGAAGGGCCTGAGGGTCGTGGCCATCAGGCACCCCATGCCCTACGGCGACCTGTGCAAGCAGGTCTCCCAGAGGTTCGCCGCCTACGAGGACCTGGACCGACACAAGACCACCATCGAGGAGAGGGAGGAGTACGAGCCGCTGATCGACGACGGCATCATCGCGTACGCAGGGGTCGACTACGAGCGCATCCTGCGGGAGGCGGAGAAGGAGGCGGACGTGATAGTGTGGGACGGCGGAAACAACGACATCCCGTTCTACCGCAGCGACCTTAAGATCGTCATCGCCGACCCGCACAGACCGGGCCATGAGGCCTCCTACTACCCAGGCGAGGTCAACGTGCGCATCGCCGACCTGATAATCATCAACAAGGTGCAGACGGCCGACAGAAGGAACATACTTGCGGTCAAGGAGAACTGCAAGCGCCTCAACCCCGGAGCGAGGATCATGGAGGCGGCGTCCACCATCAGCGTGGACCGCCCGGAGGAGGTGCGGGGCAAGCGCGCCCTGGTGGTGGAGGACGGCCCCACGGTCACGCACGGCGGTATGTCCTTCGGCGCCGGCCTCATCGCCGCGGAGGACCAGGGAGCGACGATCGTGGACCCGAGGCCGACGGCGGTGGGCTCCATCGCCGAGACCTTTGAGAAGTACCCCCACCTCACCAAGGTGCTTCCGGCGATGGGGTACACCGCAGAGCAGGTCCGGGAGCTGGAGGAGACCATAAACAGAACGGACTGCGACATCGTGGTCACGGGCACCCCCATAGACCTCCGCCGGGTGCTCCAGGTCAACAAGCCCCTGGTCCGCGCCAGGTACGAGATATCGGAGATAGGGAGGCCGGACCTGGAGGGGATTCTCGACGAGTGGTTGAGGAGCGTGCGGAAGGCCCAGGTGCCGTACTGACCTCAGTTGTCGATACGGTACCGGCCCTGAGGCACCCTGATCTCGAAGCGCGCGCCCTTCACGCCGGTCTCCGCGATCTCGATGCCCGTTATCGCCAGTATCTCCCTCGTCAGGAAAAGCCCCAGCCCGGTGTTGGAGCCGAAGCCGCGCTTGAAGATCAGCTCCTTGTTCTCCGGCGGTACCCCTATCCCGTCATCGGCGTACTCTATGACCAGCCTGCTGCCGTCCATCAGCCGGTTCAGGGACAGCGTGGTGACCCCGTTGCCGTGCCGCAGGGAGTTGTCCACGAGGTTGTACAGGACCTTCTCGATCATGGCGTCCGCGTAAACGCTGATGCCATCGATGTTGGACTCGATCCTCACGTTCCCCACGCTGTTCTGGGCCACGGCGTGGGCGAACAGGTCCTTGAGGGAGAACCACCTCGGGGCGGCGATGCCCAGCTTCTCGTACTCCCGGGCGAACACGATGAGCTGGTTGGCCGAGGCGCACACCTGGCGCAGCCTCGCCAGGTACTCGTCCAGCTGCGCACGGTCCTTGGTCTCGCGCGCCAAAATGGTGTAGCCCTCGATGGCCGTGAGCTTGTTCCCCAGGTCGTGGCGGGTTATGCTGGACAGTATGCTCAACCGGGCGTTGGCGGTGCGCAGCTCCTCCTCCATGAGCTTCCTGTCGGTTATGTCCCTAAGCAGGATGATGCGCGCCAGGTCCTGACCCTGCACGCTGACGGGCATGATCGACGCCTCGTAGCTGGTGACCTTCTCGCCGTTCAGGGTGATGTCGCCCTTGCTCTCCCGCCTCGATATCATGTCCTCCAGCTGCTTTCCGAACGGTAGCACCTCCGACAGGGGGGACCCGACGGCCCTGCCCTCTTTCTCCACGAGGAGCTTGGCGGTGATGCTGTTGTAGTCGATGAGCCGATCGTCCGTTCCCACCACCACCAGGGCGTCGGACATGTTGTCGATGACCTCCTCCCGGGCCACCGGCTTAACGTCCAGGATGCGGTAGCGGAACAGGCCCCAGAACAATATGATGCCGGTGAGGACGATGGACAGCGGGGACAGGTCGATGTTCGATGATAGATGAGCGCTCATGCTGTCCAGGATGTCCACGGTGAAGGGAGGTATGTACGCCAGGAGGATGATCAGCCCTTGGATGCGGTAGAGGCGGTCGCCCCTGCGGATGGAGTCGATCAGCAGTATGGCGGAGAATATCAGGAGGGTGTTGGAGTAGTAGACGTACAGCTCGTACATCAGGCGGCCATCATAACTTAGTGTGAACGGCCCGGTGCCCTGAAGGACAGGGTTGTTGAAGAACAGGTCGTGCCACTGCGCGGTCAGCGCCAGGAGCACTGAGATGACGGGGATGACGCTCAGCAGGGCGATGAGCGGAAGGGACAGCCACGAGCGACGTCCGCTGTGAGTGGCCAGCATGCAGAAAGCGGCCACGCACAGGAAGGGGAGGAAGAGGAACTTCAGCTTCAGGATGAGGTACTTCCCCTCCACGTCGGTGAGGCACACGTCCACTGATCCCAGGAGGGAGAGCATCAGCGCGATGACGACGATGATCGTGAAGTATCTCGTCACCGGTAGGGCCGCGTACTTTCTAATGTACACTAACAAGGACGCGGATATGATCGCCGCAAGGGCAGGGATCAGAACGTAGGGGGTGAATACGAACGCTACAGGAACCCTCTCCGGCCATCATAACTTATCCCTGCCTAAAAAACCGAACGCCTCCTCATATCAAATGCGAACAATGAGAATGTTGACCGATAACATTCAGGAAGCAGGAGAGAAGGTGACTGGACGGTGCTCAGTTGTCGATGCGGTACCGGCCCTTAGGCACCCTGATCTCGAAGCGCGCGCCCTTCACGCCGGTCTCCGCGATCTCGATGCCCGTTA
>MVRB01000096.1 GCA_002067635.1 Methanomassiliicoccales archaeon PtaU1.Bin030
GGCATACCCTTGACTGGATATCTGGTCTACCGTTCCGAGTCCCCTGGTAGCGAAATCCTTCTTGCGGACGCGGGCCTGAACCTTTCTTACAACGACACCTCGGTGGTCAACGGTCAGACCTACTACTATATCGTGAAGGCATCCAATGGCATCTACGAGGGTGAGTCCAGTGACGAGGTCCAGGGCACACCGCATACGGCCCCCTCCGTCCCCGAGCAGGTCCAGGCCGCTCCCGGGCTTAAGAACATCACCATCAGCTGGGCAGCTCCCTACGATGGAGGCAGCTCCATCGACGGATATCTGCTGGAGTATGGGACCTCGGTCGACGACCTCTCTCACAGTGCCCTTACTGGCAATGTGACCGAGTACACCCTCTCGGGCCTGCTCGACGGTACCCTCTACTCCTTCAGGATAAGCGCCCACAACTCCGCTGGATTCGGGCAGCCGTCGACCATTTTCCAGGAGAGAACCTTCGGACCGCCTGCGGCCCCCATGGTGGCCGCTTCCATAGGTCTGTCCTTTGTTAACATCACGTGGGCGGTCCCCCCCTCGGACGCCCCTATCACAGGATATAAGATCTTCAGGGGAACGATGTCGGGAGCGATGGAAGTGTACGCTACCGTTAACGATACGCCGTTCTTCAACGACACGATGGTCACCAGCGGACTGGACTACTTCTATGCGGTGGCGGCTCTCAGCGAGGCGGGGGAGGGCGCTATGAGCGATGAGATCATCGCCCATCCAACCTCGCTGCCAGCGGCGATCACCGATCTCCAAGGTCAGGCAGGACCGATGAGCGTGACCCTCTCGTGGACCCCGCCGGCAGACGGGGGCTCTGCCATCACCGCATACAACGTGTACCGGGGGACGGAGGCAGGGTCACTGGTAAGGCTCACCACCCTGACCGGGGTGACGTACAAGGATACCAGTGCTGTCCCCGGAACTGCATACGTCTACGCCGTGTCCGCGGTCAACGCCAATGGAGAGGGAGAGCGGTCCACAGTAATAGCTACCTCCCTCTACCCTCCCCCTCTGCCCACGGACGTCAGGGTCGTGCGCAACGGCGGTTCCGCAGTTCTGACCTGGTCCATGCCCGAGGGCAACTCGTCGTCCGGGGAGGTGGGGGGCTTCGTGATCTACCGCGCTGTCGCCGGAGGACACGAGGAGGCCATCGGACTGATACACGATAGTGATGCTAGGAGCTTTACCGACACTGATGCCCCCACGGGAGCTTCGAGCTACCGCGTCGGTGTCCTCAACACGGACTCCAGCATCAGCCCATCGATCAGCAGCTCGGCGGTCCTGGAGGGAACTGAGTCAGGTATTAACGTTCTCCTCATCCTCCTGCCGCTGGGCCTTGGCGGGGCCTTCCTTCTTATTTTCCTATTGAGAAGGAAGCATAACATGGTCTGATGGTCCCCAGCAAACCTCTTCCAGATCATATTTCCTTCTCCCATAACAACCGAGAGGCGTAGACCCGTTGAGGGAGCTCAGACAACGCTCCTTTCCTTTATCTTTTGGCCGATGGTCCTGCCGAACTCACGGCATTTCCGGCGCTCCTCCTCCTGGGGTATGAACCTCACCTGGTAGGGCTCCAGGGGAAGGTCCAGGCCGCTTCCCTTGAGCAGGTCCTGGGCCATCTTCACGGCCCCTCCGGCCCACCCGTATGATCCAAACACCGCCCCTATGCGGTTGGTGGGACGGAGTCCCCTGAGATAGTAGATCATATCCGCTACAGAGGGGAACAGGTTGTTGTTGAGCGTGGGGGACCCTATCACCACCGCTCTGGAGTCCAGCACCTCCTTCATGACCTCGCTCCGGTCTGTCTCGCCCAGCTTCATGACCCTGACCTCGATGCCCTCGGAGGCTATGCCCTCGGCTATCTCCTCGGCCATGATGCGCGTGGAGTTCCACATGGTGTCGTAGACGACGACCGCCTTCTCCTTGGTCTGGGAGCTGGACCACTGAGAGTACAGCTCGAATATCTTACCCAGGTTCTTGCGCCAGATCACACCATGGGATGTGGCTATGATCTTTATGTCAATGTCCTTGGCCTTTAGGATGGTCCTCTCCACCTGGGAGTTGAACAATAGTATAATGTTGGCATAGTACTTCGCCGCCTCCTGGTAGAGGATGTCCTGGTCCACCTCGTCGTCGAACCTCTTGGTAGTGGCATAGTGCTGCCCGAAAGCATCCATGCTGAACAGCACCTTGTCCTCCTCCACGTAGGTGAACATGGAGTCCGGCCAGTGGAGCATGGGGGTGTCTATGAACTTCAGGGTCTTCCCGCCAAGCTTGATCTCCTGACCGTCCTTCACCATTTCCGTCCTCAGCTTGGGGAAGTGAAGCCGGAGGCCCTCCACCCCCATACGGGACGCCAGCACCGTAGCTCCGGTCAGTTCCTGCATCAGGGGCAGGCTGCTGGAGTGGTCCATCTCGGTGTGGTTGGACACTATGATGTCGATATTCTGGGGGTCGATGACGCTCCTGATCCTGCTCAGCATCTCCTCGAAGAAAGGCCTCTTGACCGTATCGATCAGGATGTTCTTTTCCCCCGTTATGAGGTATGCGTTATAGGTCGAGCCCCTGGAGGTGGAATATCCATGGAAATTGCGGATGTTCCAATCGATCGCTCCGACCCAATAAATGCCGTCCGTTACTTGTACCGCTTCCACGTTCTCACCGAACTGCCATTGGTAGGCATGGCGGCCTATGAAATGCTTTCGTGAGGTCCGCAGACCTCGTCCGAGCAAAGTTCATATAGATATATGCAGTGGCAACCGGCAATGGGCTTCATCGAGGGATTGATAGCTTGGGGAGTGGAGCTCATCATGGGGATCCTCGGGTTCCTGGGTCTGCCCGGCGTCTTCACCCTGATGACCATAGAGAGCATGTGCATACCCATCCCCAGCGAGATAGTGCTGCCCTTCGCCGGAGCCCTAGTATTCCAGGGAAGGATCGAACTTTTCGGCGATCCCATCCTGGACATGCTGATGGTGGCCCTGGCAGGCACCTTTGGCTGCACGGCCGGATCGGTGATAGCCTATTATGTAGGCCTCAAGGGCGGCCGCCCCCTAGTCAAGAGATACGGTCGTTACATCCGGATGAACGAGAGGCATCTAGACCTTGCGGAGTGCTGGTTCAGGAAGTACGGTGACTGGGCGGTGTTCGGCTCCAGGCTCCTTCCGGTGGTCAGGACCTTCATCTCCCTGCCCGCCGGGATGGCCTGTATGCCGTTCAAGCGCTTCGTCGTCCTATCTACCATAGGATCATTCCCTTGGTGCCTCGTCCTTTCCTACCTGGGCCTGGTCCTCGGAGAGAACTGGCAGACCATAGAGGAGCTGTATCGTCCGTTGGAGATCGTGGTGGTGCTGGGAGCGCTGGCCCTGGTCCTATACTACGTTATCAGGAAGAGGCAAGAAAAGAAGTACTGTGCTCCTTAGGCCCCGCTGTAGTAGTACTCCCCCATCTCCTTCTGTTCCCTGTCCAGTCGTGATCCAGGTTTGTTGATCCTCGGCCTGTTGGTGTCATTGTCCCGCCGGAAGGTGACGTCCACGTTCTTGAGGAACATGTTCATGCCCTCCCTCATTTCGAACGGGCCGTTGGCCCTGCCCTCGCGGCCAGGGATGCCATCGAACACCATCATGGAATCGGATACCATGTCCAGGAAGTATATGTCATGGTCTACTATGAGCGCGCTGCGCCCCCTCTTCTCCATGACCCTGCGGACGGTCTTCGCCGCCTCCATCCTCTGGTTCGAGTCGAGGTACGCCGAGGGCTCGTCCAGTAGGTACATGTCAGCCTCCCTGGAGAGGCAGATGGCGACGGCCACCCTCTGCAGCTCACCTCCGGAGAGGTTGTTTACGTTCTTATCATAAAGGCGCCTCAGCATCAGGGGATGGGCGATCTCGCTCTCGAAGAAGCCCGATTGGAAGAACTCGAGGTTGGTGGCGGTGAACAGCTCCAGCACCGTGCCGTCGAAGTCAGGGGCTATATACTGCGGCTTGTACGACACCTTGACGCTGCGGTCCACCGATCCCAGGGTAGGCTCCTGGACTCCAGCGAGCATCTTCACGAAGGTGGTCTTACCGATAGCGTTAGGGCCCACCACACCTATGGACTCCCCGATCCTGATAGTGCCCGGCTCCACTCTGAGCTTGAACTGCTTGAAATCGCACTCCATGCGGTCGTAGTCGAGGAGGTGTGCTGTGAGCTGGCTGTCCCGCGGAGGATGGGACTCGAAGCGTATCTGGGTATCCCGGAAGCGGATGTTCTCCTCGCGCATGTAACCGTCCAGGTAGGTGTTGATGGCTATTCGCACCTGCCGAGGGTTGGCGAATATGCCGTATGCTCCCTCGGAACCGTAGACCAGGTAGGCATTGTCCGCCAGGAAATCGAGGATGGCAAGGTCGTGCTCGATGACGACCACCTGCTTCTCCTCGGCCAAGGACTGGATCAGACGAGCGACCTTTATGCGCTGGTATATGTCCAGGTAAGATGACGGCTCATCGAAGAAGTAGGTGTCCGCATCCTTCATGAGAGAGGCCGCGATGGCCACCCTCTGCAGCTCCCCCCCGGACAGCTTATCCAGGGGGCGATCGATGACCTCCTGCAGGTCCAGCAGCTCCGCGGCCTCGTCAGGGCTCATCCTCTCCGCGACCTTGCTCAGCAGCTCTCTTACAACGCCCTTGGCCACCTTGGGCAGTTTATCCACGTACTGGGGCTTGAGGGCGGTCCGAACCTTCCCTGCGTAAACCTTGGTGAGGTAATCGCCCAGCTCCGTCCCCGAAAGCCTCTCCAGGACCTGCTCCTTGGAGGGAGGGCTATCGTACTCCCCGAAGTTGGGTACCTCCTCACCCGACAGCAGCTTGATGGAGGTGGTCTTTCCTATGCCGTTCGGACCGAGGATGCCCGTGACCAGGCCCTTCTTGGGGACAGGGAGGCGGTAGATGCGGAAACCGTTCGTACCGTACTGGTGCATGAGCTCGCTCTTCAGCTCCTCTGGCAGGCCGATGATCTTGATGGCCTCGAAGGGGCATTTATGCACGCAGATCCCGCATCCGACGCACAGCTCTTCAGATATCACCGGACGGCCGCTGTCGCCGATGACCACGGCCTCAACCCCGGTGCGCACCTTGGGGCAGTAGTTCCTGCACTCAGAGTTGCACTTCTTGGGCTGACAATGGTCCCTCAGCAGAACGGCGATTCGCATACTGAGCGCAATAAGGGCCCTCCGATAAAAAGATGATTGTGATGCCACCAAAGGGAAGGGCGGTCAACCTTAAATCCTTCTTCCACAATGCGTTGGCGATATAATGGTCAAGGTTCTAGTGTGCGTCGCGTGGCCGTACGCCAATGCCCCCATCCACCTGGGGCATGTGGCCGGCTCGCTCCTTCCCCCGGACATCTTCTCGAAATACCAGCGCCTTCATGGGAACGAGGTGCTCATGGTATCCGGTTCGGACCAGCATGGTACGCCCATCACGGTCAAGGCCGAGAAGGAGGGCGTGACCCCTGAGGTCATCGCTGAGCGCTACCATGAGATCAACAAGAAGGCCATCGAGGGTCTTGACATAGAGTTCTCGTTGTTCACCAAGACACATACAGAGAACCACTTCGAGGTCGTGACAGATATGTTCATGACCCTGAGGGACCACGGTTTTCTCTATAAGAAGGGCACACTGCAGTACTACTGTCCCAAGTGCGAGAAGTTCCTTCCTGACCGCTACGTTGAAGGTACATGCCCCTCCTGCGGAAACGAGAAGGCGAGGGGTGACCAGTGCGAGAGGTGCGGCAAGGCTTTCGAGGGTGGTGAGCTGGTGAACGCGGTGTGCGTCCACTGCAGCACTGCTCCCGAGCTAAGAGAGACCGAGCACTACTTCCTCAAACTGACCGCGTTCCAGGACCGGCTCATCGAGTGGATCTCCGGAAAGGAGGGCTGGAAGAGCTCGGTGAAGCTGTTCACGAAGAACTGGCTGGAGGCAGGCCTGGCGGACCGCCCCATCACCAGGGACATGTCGTGGGGAGTGCCTGTGCCGCTTCCAGGATGGGAGGACAAGGTCATCTACGTGTGGTTCGATGCAGTGATCGGCTATCTATCAGCCTCCAAGGAATGGGCCAAAAGTATTGGTCGACCGGATGCTTGGAAGGAGTACTGGGCCGACCCCTCCGTCAACGCCTATTATTTCCTGGGCAAGGATAACATCCCCTTTCATACGATCATATGGCCGGCAATGCTCATGGGATATGGTGGGCTGAACCTCCCGTATGACGTGCCTGCCAACGAGTTCCTCACCTTCAAGGGCGACAAGCTGTCGAAGAGCCGGGGCAACTCCATAGACATCCCGTCACTACTGAAGAGCTACCAGGTGGATGCCCTCCGGTACTATCTGGCGGTGAACATGCCCGAGAACAAGGACTCGGAGTTCACTTGGGAGGACTTCGAGACGAAGATAAACAACGAGCTGGTGGCCACGCTGGGCAACTTCTACCACCGCGTGCTGAGCTTCACCTTCAAGCACTTCGGAGAGGTGCCGAGCTATCACGGCACTGAGGCCCAGAGGCATGAAGTGATGGAGGCCATCGAGAAGGCCCGCGCCGAGGTCGATGAGAACCTCCAGAAGTGCGAGTTCAAGCGAGGCCTCAAGGCCATCATGGACCTGGCTCAGTTCGGGAACCGCTACTTCGACAGCGTTGGCCCGTGGGCTCTTATAAAGAAGGACCGAGAACAGTGCGGCTCTGCACTGTACCTCAACCTGCAGCTGGTCCAGGCCCTGGCCGTGATGAGCTACCCCTTCCTGCCGCGTTCGGGCGAGGGAGCGTGGAAGCTCCTGGGATACCAGGAGGGAATGCTGAGCAAGGGGTGGGACAACATCGCCACACCTCTACCGGAGGGGCAGAAGCTGCTAGAGCCCAGGCCCCTGTTCTCCAAGATCGTCGTCGAGAAAGAAGAACCCGATGCCGCCTTTAGGGGATTCGAGAGCCTCAATCTCAAGGTGGGAAGGATCATCGATGCCCAGAACCACCCTAACGCCGATTCCCTTCTGTTGATGCAGGTGGATATCGGGAGGAAGGTACAGATCGTCGCTGGCCTCAAGGCCTACTTCACCCTAGAAGAGCTGAAGGGGAGGAAGGTGGTGGTCGTGTCCAACCTCAAGCCCGCCAAGCTGCGCGGCTATGAGTCGCAGGGGATGCTGCTGGCAGCTGAGGCCGGGGACCTGGTCACCTTGCTGATGCCCCCCGCTGATGCGGAACCCGGCGATCAGGTCAGCAGCGGCATGACGCCATCTGAGAAGCAGATCGAGTTCAAGGACTTCCAGAAACTGACCCTGTTGATCGGGGAGGTTCAGGAGGACGGAGGCATCGATGTCGGTAGGAAGCTGAGGTGCCGTGGCCCCCCCGGGCTGGGAAGGTCCAAGGTACCGGTCTTCTTGCCCTCGCCCGAGGCCGATGAATGCCTGGTGTTCTTCACTGAGAAAGGCTCCCCCATAACCGCCGACGAGCGACTCCCAAACGGGGCCACGGTGCGATGAAGGCCGACCTTCACGTTCACTCCGCTCACTCCGATGACGGGCATCAGACCATAGAGGAGATAATCGATCGCTGCCGCCAGCTGGACATAAGGGTGCTGGCCATCACCGACCATAACGATATGGGTGGATGCGAGGAGGCGGAGCGCCTTGGCGCAGGGATGATAATCATCCCTGGCATAGAGATATCCTCCAAGGGAGGGCACATACTGGGATTGGGCCTTTCCCGTACCGTTCCGAGGGGCCTAGAGGTATCCGAGACCATCCGTCAGATACGTCAGGCTGGAGGGATCGCCATAGCGCCGCATCCGTACAGGTTGTCCACTGGTCTGGGGGAGAAGAACGTCAGGGAGAACGACTTCGATGCCATAGAGGTGGCCAATGGTCGCTCCCGCAGGGCAGGGAACAGGGCTGCAAAGGCGCTCGCGGAGGAGCTGAGGCTACCTGCAGTTGGAGGGAGCGATGCGCACGACCTAAGGTCTTTGGGACGCGCGCTCACAGAGGTCCCCGACGAATGCCGGACCAAGGAAGATGTCATTGCCGCCATAAAGGCTGGAAGGTGCTTTGCCCTTGGCGCCGGCCAGTCCTCGACCAGATCTTTGAGCTCGGCTGTCATGAGCACTTCGCGTTGGTTCAGGCGCGGCCTAAAAAGAATGTGACAGCTTTTAAATATGATTACTGGAACAAAAGAGATAAAGATTAATTTATAAAAAAGTTTTATCAAGAGACAAGGTCAAATGATCATCTCGACGTTGGACATGATCTTCTTGGTCTGAGATGCGATCATATCCCGGTCCCCGCCATGGTCCACCAGGATCGCCAGGAGATATTTGGGACCTACACTTATGAGGATCAGCGTCTGTTCTGTCAGCTCTACCGACACTTTGTTCAGTTTGTCCTTGAGCTCAGAAGAGGTCGTCTCTGCTGCCCCTATTATGATCGCGGACATGGCCGCATAGGTCTCACGGTGAAGCCCCTTCAAAGGGCCGCCCATGATGTACATACCTCCACGGGACACCAGGGAAGCGTCCAGGACATGGTCTAGCTTCTTTATTTCATCCAAGGCGCTCCTTACGGGTGACATCTCATTCATGTTTCTGCACGCTTCCAGGTTAAATGTTAATTGAACATCATCCATATATAAGTTTTGATAATATTGTGGACTGGGTAGTATATCAGCGTCGAAAAAAAAGGAGTATGTGGTTCACCATGTGATATTTCATCGCAGACCATTAATAACAATGAAAAATATTTGTTATCAGAATATTAATCTGGTCGGGAAGCTATTAGTAGCCGCCCAATGTTCTCTATCATCGTTCGGTGAAGCTCATGCCGTTTGGGGGTATCCTGGGGAAAAAAAGCGAAGAGGAGCGCATCGAGGCCATGATCGTGGACTCCTTCTCTTCGAACCAGGACTCCGACATCGAGAGGGCACGACGGAAGATCGTCAAATGGGCGGAACAGAAGCCATTGGAGACGGTGACCGTCCTCTTAAGCCACTATAATGACGATGATGAAAGGATAAGAAGGCCAGTCAGGCAGACCTTGAACGAGCTCAGCAAGGACACGATCTGCATGGAGGCCATAATGACCAACATGGTCCACCCCAGCAGGACCGTCAGGAAGGCCGTGCAGGGCTTTCTGGGCGATTCTGTGGGAGCACACGCCGTTACCTATGCATCCATATATGAGCAGACAATGCTCCTGGTGGCTATGGCCAAGCGGAAGGATGTACCCGTGGAGGACATAGTCTCCCTGGCAGACCTGACGAAGATTACCTTCCTTGATGGAGAGACCATGAGGGCCATCAGGGACATCGGTCTATGCTTGGACACCATAAAACACCGTTATCGCAGCTCCGAGCAGCTGAAGGACTACCTCGCAGAGCTCCTGAGGATGGCCCCCGATCTCTCTCGGATGGGGGTCTACGGTGGTGCGATCGAGGAACCCCTCCGCAAGGCCATGAAGGCCAGCAGAGAGAGGACTTACGATGATACCAGCAATATCATCGAGGAGCGAAATAAGGAATTCCAGCTCCGAGGCGACCTCTTGACCCTGGCCAGCGAAGTTAAGGACAGGATCAAGGACCGGCCGAAGGTAGCATCTACAGACCTCTACGCGGAGGACAAGGTGGAGATGGCAAGACTGTATGACCTCATCGACCACGTCAAGGCCCTGGTCCTGGACGGCAGACGAGCGGAGGCCAAGGCACATCTCCAGGAACAGGTTGATGAGTTCCTGCAAAGGTATAAGGGCCCATTGGAGACCAGGGTCCGTGATCAGGACCGTGCGGCGACCTTCGTGCTGTATGCGCAGGCGCTCTCCTTCCTCAAACTGGCATCCTACCTCATACCGACCACGGCCGAGGACATATACCAGAAGTGCTTCCGACAGCTGGAGGACAGCCCCAGCATTCACGTGGTATTATGGCCGGAGACCGTTATCGAGAGGTCTGTGATAAATGTCAGACAATCGTCAGACAAAACCTGACGGCCTTTACCTATTTTAAACTGGATAGCGCAACGATATTAACTTTCTATTATTCAAATAATAAAAAATTCACATCCAGTCAACAACATTTATATTTTAGTTAGTCAGTCTCGTCAGACGAGGGATGCACTAATGCCAAATTCATTGGTTAAGAACGCACTTGGTAGTGAATACAAGGAGAAGTATGCGGTCCAGCCGCAGGCTGCTCCCGCTCCTGCCCCACAGCAGGAGATGTCAGATGCGGACAAGGAGATCATGAGGATCGCCGCTCAGTTGGATGTCTGCATCAAGATCATTGGTTGTGGCGGAGGCGGTTCTAATACCATCAACCGCTGCGTGGATGCCGGAATAAGCGGCGCGCAGCTTTGCGCCATCAACACGGATGCCAAGCACCTTCTCACCATCCGGGCACCGAGAAAGATCCTGATCGGTAAGAGCACCACCCGCGGAATGGGAGCCGGTGCTCTTCCGGAGAACGGCGAAGCCGCTGCCAGAGAGAACGACAATGATATCCGCCAGTTCCTTACTGGCTCTAACATAGTCTTTGTGACCGCGGGCATGGGTGGAGG